>JAAEPA010000839.1 GCA_024222475.1 Gammaproteobacteria bacterium
AGTTGGGAATCACGGTACCGATTACGGGCACCCAGATTCACCTTGCCCAAGAATCTCAGGTCCGCCAGGTAGGGCTTGGCGGCGGGATCGGGCATGATGATGTCCATCTGCTTTGTGAACCGCTTGAAATCGATCTCAAACTGCTGCCGTTTGCCATCATCTTCCAGCGACAGCACGCAGGCATCGATATCGGTCTTATCCAAGCCCTTGAAGTGTCCCATCACACGGGTATGGGTTGCCTTCAACCTGGGGATTTCGTCCCTCAGGTCTTTGAGAGCACCTTCCACGTCTTCGGAGGAAAACATCTCCAATGCCTCGGTCAGATAATCACTCAAACCGTAGTAATCCACGATGAAGCCACGAGACTTGTTGGTATAGGTTCTATTCACCCGTGCGATGGCTTGCAGCAGGGTGTGTTCAGTCAATTTACGGTCCAGATACATCACCTGACACAGCGGGGCGTCGAAGCCGGTCAGTAGCATGTCCTTGACCACGAGGAAAGACAGCGGGTGTTCGGCAATGGGTTTTTTGAAGTTCTCGATGTGCCGCTTCTGCCGGGTGGCATCGGTGTACTTGGTGAAGAACCCGGAATCGTTGTGACTACCCGAGATGATGCACTCCGATAGCGGGGCATCCAGTTCATCCAAGGTTTCCTTATACAGCACCGCTGCTCGTCTAGACGAAGTGACGATCATCGCCTTGAACCCATTAGGTTGGATATGTTCACGGTAGTGCTTCAGTATATCGAGACAGACCCAGCGGATACGTTGCGGTGCCTCCAGCACGGCTCGTTCGGTGCCGTACTTCCTGCGGATCGCCGCCTTTTCTTCAACGGTCTTATCCTGGAAGTATTCATCGAACAGCCGGTCCAATGAATCGCCCGTGACCTTGGTCTGTGCTTCCCTGCCTTCGTATAGGATCTGGACCGTGGCACCGTCTTCCACCGCCTGTTCGATGGTGTAGGTGTCGATGTAGGAGCCGAATTCGTTGTGGGTCTTGCGGGATTTAATCAGTGGGGTACCGGTGAAGGCAATCTTGGGGGCATTAGGCAATCCTGTATTGATGGCAACCCCCAGGGTACCGTATTGGGTTCTATGGGCTTCGTCCGCCAGCACGATAATCTTCTCGGAGGCATTCAACTCAGGGAAGTCCAAGTCGTCTTCATCTTCCTGAAACTTCTGGGTCATGGCGGTGACCAGATCGGAACTGTCCTTGCTCAGTAGTTCCTTCAGATGTACCACGGAGTTAGCATGATAGACAGTCTCCCCCTGTGCCCGCTCAAAAGTAGCGGTCAACTGCTGGTCTAATTGGGTGCGGTCTGTAATGAACACCAGTTTGTAATCCCGCAGCTCGGGGTCTCTGCGCATTTTCACCGCCAGGAAGACCATGGTCAGGGACTTACCTGAACCCTGGGTGTGCCAGATCACGCCACCCCGTTGCTTGCGGGTGGTGCCGGTCTTGATGCGCTGAATGGTCTTGTGCACCGCCCTGAACTGCTGGTAGCGGGCGAGTTTCTTGATGGTCTTACCTTCTACGGGTTCGAATACCGTGAAGTTCTGAATGAGGTCGAGGAAGTTCTTTCTGGTGAACAATC
>JAAEPA010000840.1 GCA_024222475.1 Gammaproteobacteria bacterium
CTGGGGCCCGCGGGAAAACAGACTGTTCCAATCAAGGACTTACTGGTCTATCCTCTGGATAGACACTTCCGGGATTCGCTAAGGTGTTGATCTTTATGGGGATGGGGTGGCCGAATATTTACAAGCGGGAAGGTGGAACCTATTGATAAATATGGCTAATTCTCCTCTCTCGGTGATGCCTGCTTGACCGGGAAAATGGGAATGCGCCCTCTCGGACAAGGTGGCTCTCGATATACCCTGGGTGCAACCGATCAAGGCGGCGCCCTACTTTGCCCACGCCCAGTTCAGCCCGCAGGATACCGTGCTAGCGCTGCCTGATCCGGGTAACAGCCTTCCCTATGTTAAGGCCATGTGGCACTATGCCCGCGGAACCGCCTTCGCCGCCAAAGGCAATGAATCAGCAGCAAAGGCGGAAGCCGAGGCTATTTCTCAGCTCGCCGAGAAGACTGATTTTTCCGCGCTTGCCGCTGGCGGTGTGCCGGCATTCGAACTGCTAAGTCTTGCCCGGCATGTGGTGCTGGCGCGTGCGGCGCAGTTCCAGGGCGACTTCCAAAACGCTCATGACGAGCTTGAGGCCGCGGTCGCCATCGAGGACCAGCTGGCCTACATGGAGCCACCGTTTTGGTACTATCCTGTGCGTCAGACCATGGGGGCCGTGCTCCTGCAGATGGGGAAAGCGCGGGAAGCCGAGAGCGTTTTCCTGCAAACGTTGTTGCGCGCGCCCAATAACGCTTGGGCTCTCTATGGCCTGTCTCAGACCTATCAGCAACTTGGCGACAAGCGTGCCGCTGCTCAAGCCCAACGACGCTTCCAACAGGCCTGGGCAGGTAGTCGAAATGCTTTAACCCTCGCACGGCTTTGAAGCAAGGTGGTCCTGTGTATCAACCACCTATATCTTGTCGTAGAAATTCATTCCAATGACTGTCGTGGCCCGTTATGAACCGGCTCAGGGATCAAGGATCCGAACGCCTGTTGGCGCGAAGTCGGGTGCATTCCGGGTGGCGACAGTCATTGCATGTACGAGAGCTGTCGCTGCAATAAGCACATCACGTTCCGAGCGAGGAAGCGATTTTCATGATCGTTTGAGTGCGATCCAGTAATTGATCGCAGCCGTAGACGGACAGCAACACCCTGTGCTAGTCTGCTTTAATGAGACCTGCGCTGACATGGCTGCTAATCGTAACGACACTCCTGACGGGGATGACGATTGCCGGTGATCAGCATTCAGTCGATAGCACTGGGCATCATCTCTCCGACCACCAGAATAATACCGATTCGTCCTTGCTCGATGGACATAGCTGTGACCATTGTTGTCATATGTCTTTCCATTTCACGGCCATTTGCAGCTCCGACCAAATTACCGTCTTGCGGGCGATTCAAGCATCCCGGCTTACCACCTCGTCCTTTCCGTTTTCTTTGACCATCAAGCCCCCGCTTCACCCCCCCATCATCTGAGTTCGATCTTGTAGGAATTTGTACAGAAAATATTTGTGCGTAACCGTTAGGTGATATGCACCTTGTACGATCGAGCAAAGGAACTCAGTAATGTGTCTTATCCCCCGTTTGTGGGCCGGTCTTTGTGCCGGCCTACTGCTGTGTACAATAACGCCTGGCATGGCGCAGGATCCGTATTCAATACGCAAATCCGATCGATCAACCAAGGATCTTTCCAAGTTTATCGAGGTTCTACTCAACAACCATCCGCGCATGGCCGCGGCTCGTGCGGCTGTTGAGGCGGCCCGCGCCGGCGAACGGGCGGCGGGCAAACCCGTGTTCAATCCGGAGCTGGAGTTCGAAGCCGAAACGGCCGAAACCGACTCTTTCTCCTTAGGACTCAGTCAGACCATAGACTGGTCCGATAGACGCAGTGCCCAAGCCTCGGTTGCGCGCTTCGAGCGTGAGGCATCAGAGGCGGAGCTGGAACAGGTGAAACAGTCCCTGGCCATCGAGGGTTTATTGGCCCTGTCCGATGCCAAATCGGCGCAAGACCTATATCAACTGGCGCAGCGGCGTCTGCAGATAATGAGCCGGTTCTCGGGGCTTGCCGAGCGGCGCTACCGCGCTGGGGATCTTGGTCAAGTCGAGCTGGATCTCGCCCGGCTAGCCGCCGCACAGGCCCGGTTCGAGCAGGCCCAAACCGCAGCTAATCAGATCGAGGCCCAGCAGGCATTGGCCGCGGTGATCGGTGACTCCCGCTCTAATCTGCCGCTGTTGACATCCAAGCTGCCTGCCTTAGACCTAGATCATTTAGATCTGGATAGTTTGCTCGAAAAGCTACCGAATTTGCGGGTGCTGCGCAATCGCATCGCTGCCGGTCGAGCCATGGTGCAAATACCCACCCGCGAGCGCCGTCCTAATCCCACGTTTGGATTTCGTGGCGGCCGCGAAGAGTCCGATACCCTGCTTGGCGTCTCGATAAGCGTACCGCTGTTGGTGCGCAACGATTTGCAGGCCGAGGTAGACGTGGCCAACGCCGAACTCATCAAGGCTCAACAAGAGGGCCAAGATACGTACCGGCAAGCAAGGGCGCGCTTGATATCGACCGCCGAACGATACCGGATCTTGCGCGGTGCATGGGAGCATTGGGAACAGACAGGGAAAATCAGTCTAAAGCACCAAATCGATCTCTTGCAACGTATTTGGCAGGCCGGCGAGATAGATACGACCGATTACCTCGTACAGCTCAAGCAAACACTCGATACGCGCTCAAGTGCATTGGAATTGCGCGCCCAGTTTTGGCGTGCCTGGTTTGAGTGGCTGGCGGCCAGTGGGCAGGTAGGCGGCTGGCTGAACCCTAAGAACCCCCCATCCAATATAGAAAGTAATACAAAATGAAGCCATTACTCAAATTTACCATGACCCTTGGGCTGGTGCTGGCATTACCAATCGTGGACGCAGAATCGGGGCATGAAGGACATGACGAAGAACAAGGCCATGATGAAGGCGTCATTACTATGAACCACTCAGAGCGTGAGGCGCAGGGGATAGAAATAGCGCAGGCCGGCCGTCGCTCCCTTACTGATACCATCATCGCCCCGGGAGAGGTCGTAATCAATGCCTATCGATCGGCGCAGGTGACCCCACGCATCAGCGCCCAGATCATGCACCGTCACGCACGCTTGGGCAATCAGATCAACGAAGGTGAGCTATTGGTGGCGCTGTCCAGTGTCGAGATGGCCGACGCTCAGGGAGCTCTGGTGGTTACGGATCGGGAATGGCAACGGGTCAAAAGTCTTGGCCGCAAGGTGGTCTCTGAACGCCGTTACGTAGAGGCTCAGGTTGCACGGCAGCTGGCCTATGCCAAGGTAGAAGCCTATGGGATGACCGAGTCCCAGATCAGCACCCTGCTCAAGCAAGGCGATGCCTCGAAGACCACCGGCGCTTTTGATCTTGTCAGCCCCCAAAACGGAACCGTGATCAGTGATGATTTCGTCGTCGGGGAAGTAGTTGAACCGGGTCGTGTCTTATTCGAGATTAGCGACGAATCCATACTTTGGGTTGAAGCAAAACTCTCTCCAGAAGACCTTTCCCATGTCGAGACGGATTCCATCGCACACATCAACGTGAATGAGCAGCACCGAACGACAGGCAGGGTCATACAACGCTATCACCGTCTGGATGAGACTACTCGCACGCAGTCCGTGCGCATCGAGATTGACAACCGTGATCACCATTTGCACCCAGGCCAGTTCGTGGTGGTGATTCTGCAGACTGGGATGGGAAAAGAGGCGCTCGCCGTGCCCAAAGCGAGTCTGGTGCTCATGGAGGGTTCACCTACCCTATTCAAGTTAGAGGGCGATGAGCTGCATCCTCATACAGTGGAGGCCGGTGTCACTCATGGCAATTGGACCGAGATTCGCTCCGGTCTGGCGGCAGGAGATGAGATCGCGGTCAAGGGGGCCTTCGTGCTCAAGTCCCTGTTGCTGAAATCGCGCATGGGCGAAGGTCATGTCCATTAAGAAATTAAATTACAAATGGTGGGCACGTCGCACCCTACAATCCCATTCTCGGACAGGCTCCAGGAGACATAACCGATGCTGAATAAACTGGTCGAGGTCTCCCTGCGTTACAAGTTTCTGGTCATCGTAGGTTTTATGGTCGTGGCTTTCCTGGGCTGGAGGGCGGTGATCACCGTGCCCATCGATGCCTTTCCTGATATCACTCCGGTGCAGGTCAGTATTTATACCGAATCGCCCGGACTGGCCGCGGAAGACATCGAACAACTGCTGACCTTTCCGATCGAATCCGGGATGGCGGGCCTGCCGGGGGTGCAGCAGATACGCTCCGTTTCCTTGTTTGGCCTGTCTTATGTGGCCGTGTACTTCAAAGACGATATGGATATCTATTTTGTACGCCGCCTGGTCATGGAGCGTCTGCAAGAGGTCGCGGAACGCATCCCCGAGGGTTACGGCACCCCGGAGATGGGGCCGAACACTTCGGGGCTGGGCCAGGTGTTCTGGTACACGGTGGAACGCGCGGATGAAGCATTGAAAAAAGGCGTTACCGACATGGATCTGCGTACCCTGCAAGACTGGTCCGTGAGGCTTATCCTGCGTACCGCACCGGGCGTTGACGATGTACTGTCCTGGGGCGGACAGGAGCGGCAATATCAGGTCATCATCGATCCCTTGCGGCTGATCGAATTTGGGCTCGGCCTTCGCCAGGTGTTGGATGTGTTACAGACCAACAACCGCCAGGTGGGCGGTCAATACATCAATCTGGGGCGGGAACAATATCTGGTGCGTGGTCTAGGTCTGGTCAGTGACGAATCCGATATCGGCAACATTGTGGTCAAGGTCGAACATGGCACGCCGGTTTATCTGCGCGATATCGCCGCGATTCAGCAGGCCCCGGCGTTGCGCTTTGGCGCGGTGACCCGGGACGGCAAGGAAGTGGTGCTCGGTATGGCGCTCTCGCGTATCGCCACCAATGCCAAAAACGTAGTGGATGCGGTCAAGGAAAAGGTGGAAATCGTCAAATCCGCATTGCCGGAAGGGGTCACACTACGACCGATATATGATCGTACCGACCTGGTCGAGCAGACCGTCAACACCGCGATAAGGGCACTGGTGGAAGGTTCGGTGCTGGTGGCGATCGTGTTATTCCTTTTTTTGGGGGAGCTGCGCTCGGCGCTGGTGGTCATTTCGGCCCTGCCACTGGCCATGCTGATCGCCTTTGTATTCATGGGCGAGATGGGGCTGTCCGCTAACCTGATGTCACTGGCGGGACTGGCCATCGGTATCGGCATGATGGTGGACGGCGCCGTGGTGATGGTGGAAAATTCGTTTCGCATCATGGCCGAGCGCCGTGCGCAGGGCGGCCCGGTGGACCGCACTGCCGCCGTATTGGCTGCTGCCAGGGAGGTGGCCAATCCTATTTCCTTTGCCATTCTCATCATAATTGTGGTGTTCCTGCCCCTGTTGAGCCTGCAGGGCCTAGAGGGCAAGTTGTTCACCCCGATGGCCTTGAATATCAGCTTCGCCATGACCGGTTCACTGATCCTCACCCTGACGATTACCCCGGTATTGGCCGCCCTTATTCTCAAGCCCAAACAGGAACATGATACCCTGCTGGTCGTCTGGATCAAGCGCGCCTATCTGCCGTTGTTGGCCTGGTCGCTGAATCACAAAAAGACCGTGATGTTCAGCGCCATGGGTTTACTGTTGGCCAGCCTGGCTCTATTCCCTTTGCTGGGTAAGGAATTCATGCCACAGCTCCAGGAAGGCTCCATCATGTGGCGAGTCACCTCCATCCCCTCGGTCTCACTCGATGAGTCCATCGAGGTTTCCAAAAAAATAGAGCATGCGCTGTCCGAATTTCCGGAGGTCAACACGACCATCGCCATGATCGGCCGGGCCGAGAAGGGCGAGACGGCGGATGTCAACTATATGGAAATCTATACCGAACTCAAACCCAAGGAGCACTGGACCCGATCGATCGATACACTTGCCGATGCCATGCGCGAGAAGCTGGAAAAGGTCGTACCCACGACGGTGATTGCCTTCACCCAGCCCATTCAGATGCGGGTGGAGGAATTGATCTCCGGGGTGCGTGCAACCCTGGCCGCCAAGCTCTATGGCCAAGATTTAGCTGAGCTGGACCGGCTTAGCCAGCAGATCAAGACCGTAATTGCCCAGGTCCCGGGCGTGGCCGACCTGTCACTGGAAGCCAACCTGGGAAAACCCCAGGTGCGCATCAAAGTCAAACGAAAGCAACTGGCCCGATATGGCCTCAATGCGGACGAGGTGCTCACCGTGGTGCGCACCGGCATCGGCAATGAGCCGGTCACCACCCTGATCGATGGTGTCAGACGCTTCGACATCACGGTACGACTGAACGATGCCGCCAAGGCCTCCGTGGAGGCTATCCGCAATATCCCTCTACGCACGGCCACTGGGGCCATCATCCCGCTATCCAAGGTCGCAAACATCAGCGTAGCGGAAGGTTACTCCTTCGTGCGGCGCGAACAACTACAACGTTATGCGGTGATTCAGATGGACGTGCGTGGCCGCGATGTGGATGGTTTCGTCAAGCAGGCGAATGCGCTCCTAGACCAACAGATCGATCTGCCCCCGGGCTATTGGATCGAGTGGGGTGGGGCCTTCGAAAATCAACAGCGGGCGCTAAAACGGCTTTCCGTTATCGTACCGCTGACCATCTTCTTCATTTTCGTTCTGCTTTATACCGCATTCAACTCGGTGAAGTATGCGACCCTGATCATCGCCAATGTGCCCTTCGCCACTATCGGCGGTGTGGTCTCGCTGTACCTCAGTGGACAGTACTTGTCGGTGCCCTCGGCCATCGGTTTCATTACCGTGTTCGGTGTGGCCATGTTGAACGGCATCGTACTAGTGAGTTTTATCAACGAACTACGGGAGCAGGGGCTGAGCGTCGCCGAGGCCGTGCGCAGGGGCACGGAACTGCGACTGCGGCCTGTGCTCATGACCGCAAGTGTGGCCATTCTTGGTCTATTCCCCATGCTGCTATCCTCCGGCGTAGGCGCCGAGACTCAGCGTCCTCTGGCCACCGTGGTGATCGGTGGACTGCTGACATCCACTTTGCTGACCCTGGTACTGCTGCCGGTAATCTATGAATGGCTGGAGAGTCGTGAGAATGCGGACGAAAAAAATTGACCAACTAGTGTGCCAATAGGTCTGTTGTCTGTCAGTTTATTCCGCGAGAACCTGTCGAATTAAACCGCGCTGGTGTTCTCGCTTTATTTCGTCCTTCCTAACCCGGATCAAAGTGCGAAGTGCTTTCCGTTTCGGGTAGCGTTGTGAACCACAGCGGTTGGGTATAAGGTCCCGATAAAAAGAATATGGATTCTTTCCTTGAGTGGCCGGAAACGGCCAGTAGCAGACCTTGACCGGAGTTAGTTGGACTGTTTGGGTCTGCCTTTTGCTAGTCAAAATAATTGGAAGGCGTAGTACCCAGACATCGCTTAAACATGGCAATAAAAGCACTGGTATTTTCATACCCCACTTCTAGTGCAATTGTTGTAACGCTTAAGCCTGTTGATAACAGTTCAATAGCGCGATGAATTCTTCGCTGTTGACGCCATTCACTGAAAGACATCCCCACCTCCGCATTGAACAATCGACTCAATGTTCTTTTACTAGCTCCGACTTGATTTGCCCAACTCTCTAGATCACGTTGATCAGCAGGGTTCTGTAATATTCCCTTGGTTATTTTAAGTAATCGTTCATCCTGTGGCATTGGTAGAGCAAGCGATACCACGGGTAATGTTCCTATTTGATCAAGAATCACTGACATGATTCTCGACTGAGGGTTCCCAGTTTCATACTCCGGCCCTTCAGATACAGCGGTAATGATTAATTCACGTAAAAGCGGTGAGGCTTGGAGAATACAGGCGTGATTGGGGAGAGAAGCCTGTATATTGGCATCAATGTAGAGTGTGCGCATGGCGACATCGCTGAGTGCTTCGATTTGATGCTCCGTGTGGTCAGGCATCCATACAGCACGTTGTGAAGGGACAATATAGGAGGTTGTACGCGTGGTAACAGACATGACGCCACGACTGGCGTAAACAAATTGTGCGCGTTGGTGTTGATGAAATGGCAGTACTTCACCTTTGACCAGTTCACGTCCATAGGCAACTACCGTTTGAGGTAAACATTCTAGCTTGCCTACTGATGGATTTATACTAGCGCTCGATTGGCTCATACGCAGTATATTCTGTCACATTGTCGTGAGAATGTCATTTTAAGGTCGATTTACAATAACGACATCTTCTACTGAGGTGGCAAACAATGCAGCGCAATAAAATCAATTTTATCTTCCTAAATGCAGGCCATTTCCTTGATCATTTCTTCATGCTGATCTTTGCCTCTGTTGCTGCACTGCGCCTTACAGAAGAATGGGAAATGAGCTATAGCGATCTAATTCCTTATGCTACCCCCGGGTTTATTGCGTTCGGAGCTTGCGCCTTAATCGCTGGCTGGGTGGCTGACAGATGGAGTCGCCATGCCATGATGGTGATCTTCTTCCTGGGCATCGGTATCAGTTCGCTAGTTTCTGGGCTTGCAAACAGCCCTATGCAAATCGCTGTGGGCTTGTTGCTCATTGGGATGTTTGCAGCCATCTATCATCCGGTTGGGTTAGCCATGGTGGTGGACGGCCGAAAGAAAACGGGCACTCCACTTGCTATAAATGGTGTGTTTGGCAATCTGGGTGTAGCGAGTGCAGCCCTAGTTACAGGTATTCTTATCGATACATATGGTTGGCGTATCGCATTCTACGTCCCCGGTATTATTTCTATTTTTGTCGGAATACTCTATTGGATTTTTATAAGGTTAAAACCCAAGCAAGCTACCAGTGAGCACAACATTAATAAAAGCATTCAGTCTACAAATACCCCGGTGTCGAAAGAAATCCTCATTCGTGTATTCGGCATTATCTTTTTTACAACCGCTATAGGTGGTTTGATCTTCCAAAGCACGACTTTCTCGCTACCAAAGGTCTTTGAAGAGGTGATGACTGGGTCTGCCACTATCATAGGATGGTATTCATTCTTGGTTTTCTCGGTGGCTGCTTTAGCGCAGCTTGTAGTTGGCCATCTGGTAGATCATTACTCTGTTCGTTCTGTGTTTGCTGTAGTTGCTGCTATGCAAACGATCTTGTTCGTAGCCATGACACAGATCAGTGGATATGCTGCATTGTTCGTAGCCATTGGCTTCATGTTATTTGTGTTTGGGCAGATACCAATAAATGATGTTCTAGTTGCGCGTATGGTTAAATCAGAATGGCGTAGCCGTGCTTATGCTGCTCGATACATTGTGACCTTTAGTATCATGGCGTTAGCAGTACCATTCATCGCCTGGATTCATGGAAGGTGGGGTTTTGGCATGTTATTCACCGTGCTGGCAATTTCGGCTCTTATTATCTTTCTTGCCACTTTGCTATTACCGGCAAAAAGCAAAGAGTTGGCCCATGTACCTGCTGTCTAGTGCAACCATAGTGGGTTTTATTTTTGAGGCTGCCAGAGTTACGGCAAAACAATCCTGCAGCAGATAGAGACCGCTTTGGGTGTGCGCCGTGATAAGGCGGCATTTTCCAGTGGCTGAGAGTCCCCCCCGGCAATTTCGCTCCCGTCGGAAGCAATCGGAGCGGCCAATGTGAGCGTCTCCTTCGGGTCGGGAGCTGACGGTCAGTGACGTCGGTGCGACGTCGCGGTCAGACTCGTTAGGACGTCATAGTACACGGAGTTTTTCTCAGAGCCGTTGTGATAACTTTTTACATGTATCCTGCACATACCCCTAATCGTCGCGCCGCTGTCGAAGTCGCCGGGCAGGTCCTCGTTGATTAGCCAGGCACGAAAGCGAGCTTCAGCTTCATCGTCAAAGTCGCGAACGCCCAGATATTGGAGA
>JAAEPA010000841.1 GCA_024222475.1 Gammaproteobacteria bacterium
CAGGTCCGCCTCACCCAGGGTATAGCCGGCAAGTACCTGGGCAATCTGCATCACCTGTTCCTGATAGAGGATCACACCATAGGTCGGTTTTAGAATATGTTCCACATCGGGGTGAGGATACTCCACCTTGGCCTGACCGTGTTTGCGCAATATAAAGTCATCCACCATACCGGACTGAAGGGGCCCCGGCCGGTAAAGGGCCACCAATGCCACCAAGTCCTCGAAGTCATCCGGCAACAGGCGTTTGATGATCTCCTTGATGCCCCGCGACTCGAGTTGAAATACCGCCGTCGTTTCCTGACGCTTCAATAGGGCATAGGTCAGTTTGTCGTCCAGGGGTATGCGAGAAATGTCTATGAGAGATTGGTCACCCTCCTGACGTAAGCGGTTTATGGTCTGCAGGGCATGATCGATAATGGTCAGGGTACGCAGGCCGAGAAAATCGAACTTTACCAGCCCAATGGCCTCCACATCGTCCTTGTCCAGCTGAGTGACCACGCTCTGGGCTCCCTCCTCGCAGTACAGCGGGGTGAAATCCGTCAGTTGAGTCGGTGCGATGACCACCCCGCCTGCGTGCTTACCGGCATTTCGCGCCAATCCCTCCAGGGAGCGAGCCATGTCGATGATGGCATGAACATCCTCTTCCTCATCGTAGGCCTTGCGTAGCTCCGGTTCCTGATCAAGGGCCTTGTCCAGGGTCATACCAATCTCGAAAGGAATCAGCTTGGCGATGCGATCCACAAATCCGTAGGGATGGCTGAGCACCCGCCCAACGTCGCGGATCACCGCCTTGGCGGCCATGCTACCGTAGGTGATGATCTGGCTCACCCGCTCCCGCCCATAACGCTTAGCAACATATTCGATGACCCGATCACGGCCCTCCATGCAAAAATCGATATCAAAATCCGGCATGGATACGCGTTCGGGATTGAGGAAGCGCTCAAACAGCAGTTCGTACTCCAGAGGATCAAGATCAGTGATGGTCAGGGCATAGGCCACCAAAGACCCGGCACCCGAACCGCGACCGGGCCCCACCGGCACCCCATTTTCTCTGGCCCACTGGATGAAATCGGCCACGATCAGAAAATAGCCGGGAAACCCCATGCGGGTGATCACGTCGATCTCGATCTCCAAACGCTCCAGATAAGGCCGGCGTTTTTGCTCATATCGCGGGTCGTCAGACTCAAATAGTATCCGCAGGCGTGCATCCAGCCCCTTGAACGCCTCATTGCGAAAATAGTCACCCGTAGTCGTACCCTCGGGTATGGGAAACTCCGGTAGAACGTTTTCCCCGAATCTCAACATCACATTGCAACGCTTGGCAATCTCCAGGGTATTCTCCAGCGCCTCGGGGATGTCTTTGAACAGCCCGGCCATCTCCTCGGGAGTGCGTAGATACTGCTGCTCACCGTAGTGCCGGGGCCGACGCGGATCGTCGAGGGTACGTCCTCCGTGAATGCAGACCCGCACTTCATGGGCATCATAATCCTCGCGGGCCATGAAGCGCACATCGTTACTGGCTACTACGGGAATACCCGCTGCCGTAGCCAGCTCGACTGCCGCATGCAGGTGGTCTTCATCGCCCTCGCGCCCAGTACGCTGTAACTCCAGGTAAAAATTATTCTCGAAATAGCTCTGCCAGTAGTCAAGGCAACGATAGGCATGATCCATATTACCCGTCTGCAGCGCCTTGCCCAGATCACCTTCGCGGGCCGCAGAAAGGGCGATCAGGCCCTGGCTGGAACGCGACAACCAGGCGCGTTCGAGGACCGGCGTTCCGCCATGTTGCCCCTCGATAAAGGCTTGAGTCACCAATCGGGTAAGATTCCTGTAGCCCGTCTCATCCTTGCACAACAGCACCACACGATCGGGGGGGGCGTCCTCCTTGAGACCCTGCAACAGGGCGTCCACACCGATGATGGGCTTCACCCCTTCGGCAATCGCGGCCCGGTAGAACTTCACCAGGGCAAACATATTATTCCGGTCGGTCATGGCAACCGCGGGCATACCGGACTGCGCTACCGCAGCCATCAAGGGCTTGATTCTTACTACACTGTCGGCTAGAGAATATTCGGTATGAAGATGGAGATGGACGAATCCGCAACTCATAAAATGTGGCTCAACGAGGGTTCATCATTGGATTGAAGCAGTTTGCGTACCGGGGCAAAACTACGCCGATGACAGGAACAGGGACCGTAGGCCCTCAGGGCCTCCAGATGGGCCCGGGTCGGATAGCCCTTGTGCCTGGCGAAGCCGTAAGCGGGATAACGTCGGTCCAGATCCAGCATTCCCCGGTCCCGCGCCACCTTGGCGAGAATTGAAGCGGCGCTGATCTGCGCGACCCGCTGATCGCCTTTGACAATTGCCGTAGCGCTATACTCCAGGGGAGGACAGCGATTACCGTCGATCAGGACATGCGCAGGGGCGATGCTCAGGGCCTCTACGGCACGCTGCATGGCCAACAAGCTGGCTTGTAAGATATTGAGCCGGTCGATTTCCTCTACCCCAGCCGTACCCAGTCCCCAGGCCAAGGCATTGCGCTGGATGTATACCTCAAGACGTTCGCGAGACTTGGCTGTCAGAGTCTTGGAATCGGCCAACCCAGCGACGGGGCGTTTGGGATCCAGGATCACCGCCGCCGCAACAACGGGGCCGGCCAAAGGGCCGCGCCCGGCCTCATCTACGCCAGCAAGCAGCACCCCGCGATCAATCTCGGACAGGTCCATATCACTAATCCAATCGATGGTGGTAAATTTTTTCATTGACACGCTTTGAGCAGACTACGGATACTAACCTATAACAAAGGTGCTATGGTACACCTGACTGCGCGTCTTTGAATGATTTTTCATTTCAGTTCCAGCATAAAAATCTCTCTCCCGGATATTTCATAATATTTGCGCAATGATTGCGTAGAGATTTGTTTTCACAAGGAATTATGCGAAGGAGCGGCGTATCCACGATTACGGCCGACTAAGCATAATTTCTTGTGGAAACAAGGATCAAGCGAGGGCGTGTGTAATTTATGAAATATCCGGGCTATACTCCAGCCTTTCCAAGACCTGAAAAATACTCAAAATGTCAATCATCACCACCGCCGTCATCGGTGCCGGCTATCTCGGAAAATACCACGTAGAAAAGTATGCTCAGCTCCCCGGGAGCGAGCTCATTGCCGTGGTGGACAGCAACCCCCAAACCGCCCGGGACACCGCGGACCGATACGGCGTTGAAGCATTAACGGATTACCGCGATCTGCTGGAGCGGGTAGATGCCGTCAGCATCGTAGTGCCCACCCATTGGCATTTTGAAATCGCCCAGGCATTCCTTGAAACCGGCAGCCATGTATTGCTGGAGAAGCCCATCACCACCACCGTGGCACAGGCCCAGCAACTGGTCGATCTGGCGCGGGACCGGCAGCGGGTATTACAGGTGGGACACCTGGAACGCTTCAACAAGGCGATCCTCGACCTAGGCAACTATCTCAACCAACCCTTGTTCATAGAAACCCACCGTCTGGCCCCCTTCAAACCCAGGGGAACTGACGTCAGCGTGGTGCTGGATCTGATGATCCACGATATCGACATTATTCTTACCATCGTCGATTCACCCTTGGTACATATCGATGCCAGCGGAGCAGCAGTGCTGTCCGATACGGTAGATATTGCCAATGCCCGACTGAAATTTGCCAACGGCTGTGTGGCCAACGTCACCGCCAGCCGGATTAGCATGAAGACCGAACGCAAGATGCGTATTTTCCAGAACGATGCCTATCTGTCGGTAGATTTTCACAACCGTGAACTGGCCATATTCCGCAAGGGCCAGGGTGAGTTGTACCCCGGCGTACCGAACATTGAAAACCAATGCTTCCGTTACCAGGAGGATGATGCACTCAAGACCGAAATCGAGCTGTTTTTAAAAACGATTCGCGAAGGAACTCAACCGATCGTTTCCGGTGACGACGGCAAGCAGGCCCTGGAGGCGGCCATTCAGATCACCGAGCTGTTGGCGAGGCAGGATAATATCCATGACGGTTGACAGCCCAAACGCGTAGCAGGCCTGAAAATCCATCTCCATCATGGGCAAAGAACAGTGTTAAACCGTAATGAGATACACTTTCCTGAGCGAATAACTCTAGGACAATAGGATTCCATCGACATGATTCCCATGGTAGACCTCAAGACCCAGTATCAACAGATCAAGGAGGAGATCGATGCCGCTGTTTTAGGGGTGCTGGAAAGCACACGTTTTATCCTCGGCCCCAATGTAGATGCCTTCGAGCAGGAGGCCGCGAATTATCTGGGTGTCACGCATGCCATAAGCTGTGCATCAGGTACCGATGCCCTGCAACTGGCGCTGGTGGCCGCGGGCATCGGCCCGGGCGATGAGGTTATTACCTCGGCATTTACCTTCATCGCCACGGCCGAAGCTATCGCCTATACCGGAGCAAGACCGGTATTCGTGGACATCGATCCCCAGACCTTCAATATCGATCCTACAGAGATCGAGCAGGCGATCACCCCGATGACCCGAGCCGTGCTGCCGGTGCATCTGTTTGGACAGCCGGCGGACATGCATCGGATATCGAAATTATGTGAACACCATGGCCTGGCCCTGATCGAGGATTGTGCACAGTCCTTTGGCGCCCACATCGCGGGACGCCAGACCGGCGGCTTTGGACCATTTGGTTGTTTCAGCTTCTTCCCGAGCAAGAATCTGGGGTGTTATGGCGATGGCGGTATGGTCACGACCGACTCCGATGAGCATGCCGCGAAACTCAGAATACTGCGCAATCATGGCAGCCGAGAACGCTATCAGCATGAGATGATCGGTTTCAACAGCCGCCTGGATGAACTTCAGGCCGCGATATTGCGGGTAAAACTTAGATATATTACACGCTATAATGGACAGCGCCGCACGGCAGCGCAGACCTATACCCGTCTACTGAAGGATACCTCGGTAGTCACGCCCATAGAGACCGAACCCAGCCATCATGTCTATCACCAATATACGATCCTATCCGAGCAACGTGACGAGATCATGGAAACGCTGGGTAAGGCCGGTATCGCAAGCGCCATATATTATCCCGTCCCCCTGCACCAGCAACAGGCATTTGCCCAACACACCGAAGGGCTTATCCTACCGGTGACGGAACGCCTAGCTGAGAAATGCCTGTCATTACCTATGCATCCTGAGCTGATCCGGCAGGATATCGAACAGATCGTTTCCGTACTTAAAACCACGTTATAACATGCCCCCGCGCACTGTGATGCTGGTGGCCGGAGAGGCCTCGGGAGATCTCCATGCCGCCCATCTGGTCGAGGCATTGAAGGCCCTGGATCCGCAAATTCATTTTATGGGCATGGGCAGTACCCGGATGCGCGCCGCCGGTGTCGAACTGCTGGTGGACTCGGCTAATATAGCCGTAGTGGGTCTGGTGGAGGTCCTGTCCCATTACCCGGAAATAAAAACCGCGATGCGCAGCTTACGCAGCGCCTTGATGGAACGACGCCCCGCCCTGCTGATTCTGATAGATTACCCCGATTTCAACCTGCGACTAGCAGCCACCGCCAAACAAGCGGGGGTGAAGGTGCTTTATTATATCAGCCCCCAGGTCTGGGCCTGGAGAGCCGGGCGGGTAAAAAAGATCCGCCGCTTGGTGGACATGATGGCCGTGGTATTTCCCTTCGAGGTCCCGATCTACCAGTCGGCCCATGTCCCGGTACGTTATACCGGCCACCCCCTGGTCGATGAGGTCGTATCGGACATGAATGCCGAACAGGCCCGCGAACAGCTGGGACTTAAGGTAGACACCCAATGGGTAGGCCTGTTTCCAGGCAGCCGTAAAAGCGAGTTAAAACGCCTGCTTCCGATCCTCGTGCAGACGGCAGAGATACTCCTGGAACGTTTCCCTCAACTCCAATTCGTCCTGCCGTTGGCCCCAGGGCTGACACGCAATGATCTCGATTCCGGACTCGACGACGCAGCACTACCCATCACCGTAGTCGAAGACTCAATCCACGAAGTCATCCAGAGTTGCGACGTCATCGTGACCGCCTCGGGTACGGCCACCTTGCAGATCGCCCTGCTGGAAAAACCCATGGCCATCATCTACCGGATCGCTCCCTTGAGTTACTGGATCGCCCGTTTCTTGATCAACGTAAAGCACGTGGGACTGGTCAACATCGTACTGAACCGCCGCGCGGTACGCGAATTCATCCAACAAGACGCCCACCCACAGCGCATCGCCAATGAAATATCACGACTGCTCACCGATGAGTCTTACGCGACACAGATACACCAAGACCTATTGGAAGTCAGAAAAAAACTCGGTGAAGGAGGGGGATCACAACGGGTGGCCAAACTCGCGTTGGAGATAATGGGGGATGATTGAGAACACCACTGCTTAGACCCTCTGTATGTTGAGCGGAGAACGGAGCCCGCGTAGGATGCTGGTGAGCCTGTGAACCGCATCGATCAAGGGATAAGATCGAATATCGCCGCGCCAAAGTCAAAAGAGCAAGTTATTTTTTCACGGTCAATCGCGCCGACCATTTTGGCAATTTGAAGTTGGTGGAACAATTCAATTGGCTGCCGGGGTTTTCCGAAGGGCGAAGAGTGACTCGATCGATGCGGTTCGCAGGCTCACCGGCATCCTACCGGCTAGGTTAGGAGTGTATCAGAACAAAAATGATCGGTAGATTGGTTCTATTCCTGTTCATCACACTGTTCTCAGGCGATCAGTCGCTA
>JAAEPA010000842.1 GCA_024222475.1 Gammaproteobacteria bacterium
AGACCGAACGAATGGGTAGTGAGTAGTAGGATCTACCATCGTCATCTAATTCTAATTGTAATTACGCTGCTCACCGTTTCAGCCTGTACGACCAAAAAACAAAGCATAACCGCTCAGCAGGCAACGGTCGATCTAAGCCTGCTGCAGACGCTGCCGGAGGGAAATATCTCCTATGAAGACAAGGTCAGGCCGGTACTGGAAAAACGCTGTGTCGTCTGTCACGGTTGCTATGATGCGCCCTGTCAGCTCAAACTATCTTCACCGGCAGGTATCACTCGTGGCGCCGGCAAGGTAAAGGTCTACAACGGTGCACGTTTCACGGCCATACCCCCGACCCGTTTGCACATCGATGCGAAAACGACCGAGCAATGGCGTGGGAAGGGTTTCCATAGTGTACTCAATGAGGGGACAGCGACCCCCATGGACAACCTCGATCAGTCGGTCATGTACAAGATGCTGCGCCTCAAGCAGATGAATCCTCAGTCACGCGTCGGCATGTTGGCCGATAAAATCGACTTGTCACTGGACCGCGAACAGACCTGTCCGACATTTGATGAGTTCGAAAAATATGCTACTAAGTTCCCAAATGAGGGGATGCCGTTTGCGATGCCCAACCTGAAAGACGAGGAGTATCGCATGCTGGTGCAATGGCTGGCGCAGGGTGCACCCGTTCCGGATGCAAAAAAGCCTTCTGCGGCGGCCCTGAAGCAGATAAAGCACTGGGAAACCTTCCTTAACGGTACCGACAACAAGCAAAAGCTGGTGTCGCGCTACATCTACGAACACCTGTTCATCGGTCATATGCACTTCGAGGGTAGCGGCGATCGCGAGTTCTACCGCTTGGTGCGCTCATCGACACCTGCCGGGCAGCCGGTCGATGAGATCGCCACGGTTCGACCCTATGACGATCCGGGCGCGACCTTCTACTATCGCCTGCTGCGCTACCCCGGCGATATCGTTGCCAAGACACATCTGGTCTACGAACTCTCCGATCAGCGCATGGCACGCTACCAAGAGCTGTTCCTGAAGCCGGACTATGTGGTGACTGAACTGCCGTCCTGGGAGCCATTGATTGCCGCCAATCCGTTCAAGGCCTACCAGGACATCCCGCCCCGTTCACGCTATGAATTCCTGCTCGATGATGCGCGCTATTTTATCGAAGGCTTCATCAAGGGTCCGGTCTGTCGCGGCATGATTGCATTGAACGTCATCGAGGATCATTTCTGGGTAGCCTTCCTCGATCCCGACAAGGACACCATGCTGAAAAAGCCGGATTTCCTCGAGAAGATGTCCGATTATTTGCAAATCCCCTCTACACAGGGCAGTAATATACGCCTGTTGCGCACCTGGAAGGAGTACCGTGAGCGCGAGCGGAAATACGCCGAGGGGCGCTTCAAGCATTATTCCGCGGCGAACCAATATGATATCGACGAGGCTATGGGATTTCTGTGGGATGGCAACGGCAATAATCCCAACGCTGCCTTGACCATCTTCCGTCACTACGATTCGGCCTCGGTCGGCTACGGCTTCACGGGCGACTACCCGGAAACTGCCTGGGTCATCGATTACCCGTTGCTGGAGCGTATTCATTATCTGCTGGTGGCCGGCTTCAACGTGTTCGACAATTTGAGGCATCAACTCATCACCCGTCTGTACATGGATTTCCTGCGCATGGAAGGGGAAGACATGTTCCTGGCTTTCCTGCCGACCACCCATCGCAAGGCCATACGTGACAGCTGGTACGAGGGGATGCGTAAGGGTAAGGACATGACAATCGGTGATACCGAGACATGGATGAGCATGGATATTGTAACCGGCTACAAAACCGATGACCCGCAGCGTGAGCTGTATCGGCACATGGAGCGCAAATTTGCCAAAGTACTCAAGAGCGACGACCTCATCAACCGCTGTGGCGAGCCGCCCTGTCATGCCAAGAGTGCAGACGTAGACAAGCGCAAGGCCGATACCGCCATGCGCCAGATCGCCGGCATGAATGGCTACGTTCTGGCAGCCTTCCCGGATGTCGCCTTTATCCGCCTGCGGCGTGATGGTAAACCCGAAAACGACCTGGCCTATACCGTGATTCGCAACAAGGCCTATAAAAACGTGACCTCTATGTTCGAGGATGAGGAAGACAGCGAGACTCGGGATTACAGCAAGGATTCACTTACTGTCGTCGACTGGCTGGAAGGTTCCTATCCCAACTTCTTCTTCACTGTCGATATCGATGATGTCGATCTATTTGCAGAGCGATATGCAGCAATGCAGAATCGTGAGGATTATGAACGATTTGTCAGCATCTATGGCACCCGCCGGACCAACTCGGGCTTCTGGGAAACCGCTGACTGGTTCCAGGATGAGTACTTGCGGGAGAAGCCGATTCAGGCGGGGTTGTTTGATTTGAATCGTTACCAGAATCGATGAGGCTTTGCGGTGACGGAGTGCGTGGATGTGCTGGCCCGCGTAGGATACGGTGAGCCTGCGAACCGCATTGATCGAGAGAGCTAACCGAATATTTCCGAGCCAAAGTCAAAAACTCAAGCTACTTTCTACGAATAATCTCGTACCGTGCGCCATGGCGTGTGGCTGTTAACGACACATATCGATTTTCTAGCGGATTTTTTCGAAGGACGCAGAATGGACCCGAACGATGCGGTTCGCGAACTCACCACATCCTACACGATCTCATGACTTCTCTTCATTCTCCATCGCCTTATCCATAATTTCTTTGTAGAGATGTACTACACGCGCCGCCAGTGCTTGATATTCAGGATGCTGCTTGACAATTGATTTGATCTCGTTTGCGTCGGCAAATACTTCTTTCAGAAACTCGATGTCAAATTCATCAAGCTGCTCGCCTTGACCGACCTTTTCTTTAAGTGCCAGTGCTCTTGGGAGCCTTTGCGTTTCCATCCTTTGCAAAAGCACCGCAATGACACCTGTGTCTTTTGATAATTCAGTCATGGTTGAGATTTCCGGGAAAGTAGATGTCGCCAGGTTAAGGGATGGCTCCACAATGACTCGGTCATTATGGAGCCATCCCTTATCCTGCTCCGATACTCAGCCTTTAGTTCTCCGTCCGGCCCAATACCAGCACTTCGACCCGCCGGTTTTCGGCACGGCCCTCTTCGGTGCTGTTACTCGCAATCGGCATCTTTTCCCCTGCCCCTACGGAAACGATCTTATGAGCAGGCACTCCCGCTTCAATTAGGTAATTGGCCACCACTGCCGCACGCTTTTCGGAAAGATCCTGATTGTAATCATCATCGCCAACATCGTCCGTGTGACCGACGACCTCGATGTAGGTCGCCCTTTTCAACTGCTCCCGCGCATCGCCACGGTTTTTCTCGAGGAGCTCCATACCCTTCTCGGTGATCACCGCACTCCTGCGGGGGAACAGAGCAACACTGGGGAACCGTATGGTGTCCAGCGCACGTGCCTCGCCTATCACAACGATCTCGACCCGGCGGTTCTCGGTTCTGCCCTCCTTGGTATCGTTTGATGCAAGCGGATCGGTCTCACCCAGTCCGACGACCCGCAGTTTCTCCGCCGGGGTACCGGTTTCAACAAGATAATCGCTCACCGCCTGGGCGCGCCGTTTGGACAGATCCAGATTGTAATCCGCATTACCGCTGTTGTCGGTGTGACCTACGATGATACCGGCATAGGCCTCGGCCAGCTCCGGGCGCAGGGTATCGCGGTACTCTTCGATGGCCTGCTTGCCACTTTCGCTGAATTCATCACTATCAAAGGAAAACAGCGCCGCTGCCGGAATCAGCACCGTGGCAAGCATCCCCGAGGCGGCACCCTTGATCACCTCAACCTGGGCATCCAGCGTGACACCGTCACAACCAACCACAGTCGCCATCTCGGGTTTCCAGGAACTGGAATGCACGCAATCCCCGGTACCACTGCGTACGATGTTGCCACCTGAGTCCGTTACGTATCCCTGAGCCGACCCACGCCCTTGAGCATTTACGCTACCCACTGCCAATAGAGCACAGGAGAGCACCCCGGCCAATGAAGCGTTTAAAATCTTTTTATCGACGTACATAATGGTTCCTTATTCCCCACTAGGAGGCTGGTTGTTAAAAAATTACAATCTACCGACTGATTAAGCCCTATATCCAATCTGATGCACAAATCAAGATACACTTAATGGATGCCATACACCTTATTTTTTAGGCGTATAGCTAAACTTCTGACCCCCAACGCTGGCCTCGTACATCAGACCACCCTTGGCAACGGTGAAGATAGCCATGCCCTTGTTGTACTTACCGACGGTCTTGGCATCTTTTTTACCGCCACTAGCCCCGACAGAACTTCCCGCAGTCGAGGTGGTTGCCGAAGCACCGGCAGTGATCGCCACCGCAGTAGCCTGGGCACCGAACTCAAAATTGCCACTGGCGAATTCATCAAGTGCGCGCTGGTCCTCGAAAAAGATGATCTGACTATAGACCTGGCCACCCAGTTGGAAGCCGATGGTCAATTGGGTCATGGAGGTGTCGCCGATGTGCTTGCCACCAGAATAAACCCTGCCTTTGCCATGAGCCCCGCCGATACCCACACCCCCCTTACCGATGTTGGGAAACACGGCGTAACCGTGGCTGTTTTTAAAAAAGCTGCCGCTCTGCCCGGCATCGTTGAACACCTTGACGGTATCCTGGTACGTATCGGCCCATGCATGGGACAATGGCAGGGCAAGGAACAGCAAGATGATAGAGTAGTGCATTTTCAGTTTCACGATGGATTACCCCTCTTGATTATCATTTAACTTCTTGGTCGTTATTCAATGAAGCTTGATACCCGACTTACTATAATGTAGCGTCCTAATACTATACAAGATTTCTTTTATAATTAAGTTTTAATTCTATACAAATCAGACATTAGATTCTTGATAATTTGCGCCAACCACGGGTACTGTTTAATAATTGACGCCTTCCCTTTAGTTAAACTGCCGACTCCTGGCAGCCGATATGGAAAGACATTTTTCTCTTGGACGGAATCGACCCCAAATCATTGGCACCGAAAAACAAGCTGACAGATTAAATACCTTGCAGTTTGCATCATATAGTCAAGATAATTCGCGGTTAATGCAAAGTTTACGGGGAATTTTCGGTTAAATAAGAATTCCGTTCTACAGCCAAGGGGTTGGCGCCGAATGGCAAGAACCGGACACCCATTTTGCGCAGACTGCCAGACAGACTCAAACCGACACCAAAGAGGCATCCCATGTCCACAACCAGCCAGGCTTCCGAAGACAAGATATTTATGAGCAGGGCACTCGAAACCACTATTCGCATCGGCAGCATCCTACTGCTGGTGTCATGGTGCTTCCATATCATTAAACCATTCATCACCACCATCGCCTGGGGCGCTATCATTGCCATCGCGATCTACCCACTCTTTCGCAAGCTCAGGTCAGCATTGGGCGAACGCAATGGGCTTGCGGCCGCCCTATTTACCTTGCTGGCGCTGGCACTTCTGATCACCCCGGTAGTCATGCTTTCCAGCTCTACCCTAGAGCACGCCCAACTGATCTCCAAAGGCTTAGAGGAAGGCACTTTGGCAGTCCCACCGCCTCCCGAGAGTGTCGCTGCCTGGCCGGTGATCGGCGAGAAACTATATAAAATTTGGGGACTCGCTTCAAGCAACCTGGAGGCCGCCATCACCCACCTGGCCCCCCAACTCAAGGCATTCGGCACATGGCTTTTGACTGCCGTCACCGGGGCGGGGTTCGGCGTCCTGCAATTCGTATTTTCTCTCATCATTGCCGGTGTATTCCTGGCTAATGCGAGCGGTGGTTATAAGGTCACACGGGCCATCTTCACCCGACTTGCAGGTGACCAGGGTGGAGAATTTACCGACCTTGCCGGTGCGACGGTGCGCAGTGTTGCCCAGGGCGTGTTGGGTATCGCCATCATTCAGGGGTTATTAGCCGGGATCGGTCTAGTCGCGGCCGGCGTACCCGCAGCAGGGCTATGGGCCTTACTGGTACTGCTTCTGGCCATAGTTCAACTTCCTCCGCTGCTGATACTGCTGCCGATTATTTTCTACGTATTTTCCACTGCCAGCGCGGTAACCGCGGTGATATTCATGATCTGGAGTATGCTAGTCAGCATCAGCGATACCTTCCTCAAGCCCCTGTTCCTGGGTCGCGGTGTTGAGATTCCCATGCTCGTCATCCTGATCGGAGCGATTGGCGGGATGATGACCTCGGGCATCATCGGTCTGTTTGTGGGCGCCGTGGTTCTCGCGCTTGGATACAAGCTGTTCATGGCCTGGCTTTATGAAGACCAGCCGTTGATAGAGACGCAAAGCAAACAAGGAGAAGCCTGATGATCGGAATAAAAACAATTTGTGATCTCGGCGCATTCGAGTAAATAATTACCATTGCCGGTAACCGTTCACAGCTGTCGTCATTCCGGCATGGATTGCCGGAATCCAGAGGCCATGGAGGGTGATCTTAACCGCTTGCCAGTCATATGGCTGCCTCTCCCTGGCACTGGATCCCGGCTTCCATGCCGGGATGACGACATTTGCGTGGTTGTCATGAACGGTTATCTTTACCGTATATTCTAGAGGGCACCCATATCTTCTACTCTCTCGGCAAGAATCGATTTGAAGCCGCCATCATGAACCGGCAGACAAACCGGGCTAAATGGATTTTACCTCTGGTTGCCGCCATATTGGCAGGCGGCTGCGCCATGGTCGGCCCTGACTTTAACCCCCCCGAGGCGACACTGGCGGACCAGTGGTCTGCCGATGAACCTTCGGGCATCAACAATCTGCCGGCTGCTGACGCTCGGTGGTGGAAGGTCTTCAATGACCCGGTGCTTGATCAACTGATAGAAACCGCCTACGAGCAAAACCTTACCTTGCGGATCGCCGGACTCAGGGTACTCGAGGCACGGGCGCAATTGGGCATCGTAACCGGCAACCTGTACCCGCAAAGCCAGGCGCTTTCCGGTACCTACAGTTACAACCGGGGCAAGGAAACACCCGCCACAGATCGGTATTTCAGCCAGGCAGGCATCGGCTTTGATGCCGCTTGGGAGCTGGACTTCTGGGGGAAATTCCGGCGCGGGATAGAATCTGCCGATGCCAATCTTGTTGCCAACATCGCCGGCTATGATGATGTGCTGATCACCCTGACCGCAGAGGTCGCCCGAAACTATGTCCTGATCAGGACCCTGGAAGAACGCATCAGCCTGGCTCGACAAAATATCACCATCCAGCAACGCTCGCTGGAATTAACCACCAACCAGTTTGAAACCGGCTCGGTCACGGAACTGGATAAACAGCAGGCGACCACCCAGCTACGCAACACTCAGGCGTCGGTCCCCAATCTACTGGGTTCACTCGAACAGGCACAGCACGCACTGAGCATATTGATGGGGATGCAGCCTCAGGACCTGAATGAGATACTCGGCGCCGCCGGCGGTATACCCACTGCCCCGGCCGAAGTGGCAACCGGGATACCGGCGGAGCTGCTGCGCAGACGACCGGACATCAAGCAGGCGGAACTGCAGGCTGCCGCACAATCCGCACAGATCGGCATTGCCAATGCAGAGCTGCTGCCGAGCTTCACCCTGTTCGGCTCCATCGGATGGAACGTCAATGATGCCGGTGATGACAATCTCGGTGACCTGTTCGACGCAAATAGTCTGCGATTTTCGGCCGGTCCGTCTTTCCAGTGGAAAATATTAAGCTATGGCAGATTGAAGAATAAGGTACGCGTTCAGGATGCCCGGCTTCAACAGCTATTGACCAACTATGAGAACGTCGTTTTGAGTGCGGCAGCCGAAGTAAAAAACGCCATTAGTGGTTTTCTTCATTCCAGGGTAGAGGCCAAATACCGAAAGCAAAGCGCCACGGCGGCCAAACGTTCCGCGGACCTTTCCTTGCTGCAATATACCGAAGGTGTCAGTCTCTACCAGAGCGTGTTGGATGCAACCCGCTCGCTGGCCTCACAGCAGGATGCCTACGCAGTAACCCGGGGGGGTATTGCGACAAATCTTATTGCCTTGTACAAGGCGCTTGGCGGTGGCTGGGAAGTGCGTCTTGACAATGATTTTGTGCCGGCAGACGTTCGGCAGGAAATGATTGAAAGAACAGACTGGGGTAAATTACTGGAAACAGGTAACAATCAGGCTCCGGCACTGAAACCGAATGCGGACCTGTGGAAAACCCCGGACTGGTAAATCCTTCCGGGGACTGATCAGAGATAGGACAGCACGATGAACTACTCGAATATACCCATGGAAATGTCCATCGGCGGAATCTACTTCCCGCCGATCATGTTTGCCATCCTGCTGGGTGTATTGCTGGCCATGATTGTTGCCAAATTATTGAACAGGTTTAACCTGACCCGCTTCATCTGGCATCCCCCGTTGTTCTTCCTGGCATTGGCGGTGGTCTGCACGCGATTCGTGGATCTATTTATTATTCCTACCTAGATGTCCTAATAATGACTAGCCGCAAAAAAAGTTTCATACGCTATGCCATCACCCTGGCTGCGATCATCCTTGCAGGCGTCATCCTGGCCAACATGTTTCATGAATATCTGTTTCAACCCTGGACCCGGGACGGCCATGTGCGTGCGCAAATCATCAAGATTACCCCGCGGGTGGGTGGCCCGATTGTTAACTTACCTATCGCGGACAACCAGGCCGTCAATAAGAGCGACCTGCTGTTTAAGATCGACCCTCGCACCTATGCGCTGGCAATAGAACAGGCCGAGGCCAAACTCAAGCAGGCACAGGCATCGGAACTGGTTAAGCAGGATCAGGCCAAACGCGGCAGGGATTTGCACAAAAAGGACAGGGGCGCTATTTCAGAACAAGCACTGGTCAGAAAAGAGAACGACCTGCTGGTGGCCATATCCAACGTTGATGTTGCGCAGGCCAATCTGCATGCCGCCAAGCTGGACATGGAGTTTACCGAGGTGCGAGCACCGGTAGATGGCTATGTCACTAACCTACTGCTGCGCTATGGTAGTCAAACAGTAGCCAATCAACCGGCATTGGCACTGATCGATACCAGCAGCTACTGGGTACACGGCTTTTTCAAGGAAACCCAGATAGAGAACGTCCGACCGGGTAACAAGGCAGTGGTCAAGCTGATGTCATATCCGGACACGCCCCTAGATGGCATCGTTGAAAGCATGGGTTGGGGCATTGCCCAGCAGGATGGTGCCCCGGATGCCAATTTATTGCCTGCCATCAATCCAAGTTTCGACTGGATTCGTCTGGCCCAGCGTATCCCGGTGCGCATTCGTCTTACCCGCATACCCGAAGGGGTCGATCTGCGGGTCGGCACCACGGCGTCCGTATTTGTTACGACCGAGTAAACCCTAGGTGATGATGGAGTCACACCCGGTGCAGCGCCCCTCATGACAAAAAAGATCCAGCTACAGGAAGCCTTCAAGCTAGCCCTCAGCCTGACGCTGTTTTACTGGCTTACACTGTACATGGACTGGGACATGCCGCAATTCGGGGCACTGGCGATAGTCGTCACCAGTTTTTCGACCACCGGCGCCAGCCTAAATAAGGGGATCATGCGTGTCACCGGCACCGGCATCGGCGCCCTCGCCGGTTTTATCCTGCTGTCCTGGTTTTCTCAATCCCCGCTCGGCATGCTGCTGGCCACGGCCGTATACATTGTTTTCGTCGCTTACTTTTTGCAGACCACCCGCCAGGGAGATACCTGGTTCAATGCCGGTCTGCTGGCCGTCGCCGTATGGTCTTCCAGTTATATGAAGATCGATACCGCATTCCATTTTGCCACGACCCGATTTCTGGAAACCGCTGCCGGCGTGTTGGTGTTTACCATCGTCAGCGCATCACTCTGGCCACGTACCTCGGGAGCATCCCTGCAACAGCAGGGACAGGCATTCTGGGAAGGCATGCAAGCGCTGTTTAATACGTATCGCCAACAACTATCGACAGGGACAACGCCGGCCGAGACAGCCGAGCTGCGCATAAAACTGGCCGGGGATTACCAACGAATTCTGACCACACTGGAAGCCGCGTATTCCGATACCCTCATGGTGAACGCGAAGAAACGTAGCTGGGAAACCCTGCGCATCAACCTACGTTCCTTTGGCAATGCACAAGAATTATGGCGTGAAAGTATCAATGACTGTCACGAGCTGGATCTGAACACACTGCTTCCCGGACTCGAATCCGCACTGGATACCCTAGCTCACCGCCTGGAACATGGCCGCATGCTGTGGGAGGAACAAAAGACCGACACTATCGAATATAAGCTCGATGACACGGCCCTGATGGCGAAACTCGCACTGGAGATCGATGACCGTACCTGTAAGGAACTGTCCCATTTCCAGCAAGCCGCCATGATGAACTTTGTCGCGCAATTGCACGCACTCGACCGTAGCAGCCGCAAACTGTTGCAAACCCTGCGGATACTGGCGAACCTCGACCCTGACGGAAAGTTACAAGGCCATACAAAAATACCAGACCCCTTTCAGCCCTCTGCCTGGAACCCCGAACGGCTGCTCAAGGCCCTGTTTCCGGCCATCTGCTGGATCGTTGGCTATGCATTCTGGTTCTACGTCAACCCACCCGGCGGACCCGCTATCCCGATGATGAGTGCCGTTTTCGGGCTCATGATGGTCATGACGCCGGTCAACCTGTATGGCCTGCTGATCGTACTGCTGCTCAGCATGTTTATTGTTGTCGCACCGGTTTATATGTTTCTCATGCCCACATTGGATTCCGGTTTCGGCCTCCTGTCTCTTGTCTTCATTTACACCTTTGTCTTTGGTTATCTGGGCGGCCGCTCACCGATATTGAAAATAGGACCACTGGTCATGTTCTTCATGCTGGTCAACATTAACAACCAGCAAGTCTACTCATTCATTGCCCTAGTCACTGTTGGCCTGGTGATGCTGCTCGGCGTCAGTACCGTAGTGATCGTCCACCGGCTGTTGAGTCCCATGCATCCGGAAAAGATTCTGCTACGCGCTGTGCGCCGTTTTCTGGCAGGCAGTGCCCGAATTGTTGAAGATTTTCAATTACGCTCACCACGGCAGCAAACTCGTGGACGCAAGCGCAGAAAGCGGGTATTCGAAACAGCGATCCTGCCGGCCTCCACACAACTATTGGACATAGAGAAGAACCTGGATTACCAGCTATTTCCTGACAACACACCTGAACAGGTTCAACATCTGGTAGACAATCTACAATCCGTCCGTCTGCGGTTGCAGTCCCTGGAAGCAACCTACACAGTCGCGGAATCTGAATCTCCCGAACTGATGCGGTCGCTCGATTCACTTAACAAGAAATGGCGCCGGCGCATTCGTAGCGTGTTCGAAAAATGGGCACAACTGGAACAACCGGATAACTTGATAAAGGAATGGAGCACCCGGTCAATATTGTCACAGGAGATGGAACAACAACTGGACAAGCTGCAACAGGACAAGGACCTTAATGATGGCGACATGCTGGCCCTGCGCAATATCTACGCCGTCATTGGCAGCACCCAGAGCCTGCTGGGTGCCATGCAAGAACTGGGTGACAGCATGCAACAGATCAAATGGAATCAATGGGCGGCAGCACGCTTCTGACGGCTGTTTCCCCCATGACGATTGAGCTTTCAGGGTAATTATTCAGCAAACTTGGAAAATTCAGTTTGTAACTGTTCAGATTGCTCATGATATGTTCTAGTACAAGGAAAAAACGCGCAGTTTACATGGGTAAATGAGCATTTTTGACGCCTTAATAGGACAAATCATGGGTAAGCTGAATAGTTACCTTTCAGGATACATTGCACACACCGCGTTTACCATACGCGGAAGAGTCACTACGTTTCGGATGAGACGGCCTGGAATTGAATGTTTGAGAGATGGTGACCACTAGAATCATATTCCTCGAGCATTTCAAATTACTGAGCGTTCTGTTGATTACATTCTCCATGGTATCGACGGGGTCATCAGAATCGGGCAATGAGCTAATATCACAACGTGCGTTATTCGAGCTTGCTCAACAGGCATTTCGCACAAACAATCTAGATGTATATGAGCCGCTGAAAGCGCAGCTCATCGATTATCCACTATATCCCTATTTGCGCTACGAAGAACTTCTCCAGGGGCTAGGCCAAACCCCAGACCAGAATGTGGAGAAATTTCTCACCAAATACCGTGACACCCCGCTAACCTATCGCCTGCGTGGTGCTTGGTTGAGATCCTTAGCTGAGGCGGAACGCTGGTCGAAGTTCCTGCTTGTTTATGACGGTCGCAAGGACACGTCTTTACAATGCCACTACTATTACGCGCTAATAGAAAACGGACGGTTGGTAAATCCTGAAAACGCTATCAATCAGGTTTGGCAGGTCGGCCATTCACAACCGAAGGCGTGTGATCCGCTGTTTAATTGGCTCCAGCGACAGGGCCACCTCGACTCGAAAAGAATCTGGAATCGAATTTACCTGGCTATGGAAGAGGGACAGATCGCACTTGCTCGACACCTCTCCAAGAACTTGAGCACATCCGACCGGGCCAAGGTCAAATTATGGATTCGAATACACCGCGCCCCAGATCGTGAATTGCACTCGCTCGCCTCCATGAAGGACGGACGGCTAAGTCGCCGAATGGTAATTCATGGCATCAAACGGTTGGCCGAGCACGATGCCGAAGACGGGCGAACCGCATGGAAACAGCTGCAATACCACTACGCATTTAGCAAGCTGAGCCGCAACAGAATCGATCGCCACATTGCCTTGCTCGCCTCATATCGATCCCATCCGGAGGCCTTGACGTGGTTTGATCAACTGCCTCCAGAGGCGATCACACCCCAAGTGCGTCTTTGGTACACCCGGACAGCGCTTCGGTTGAAACGCTGGGATCTTCTGGTCAAATCGATACCCACACTCAATGAAATTCAGAGCAATCGCGAAATGTGGCGCTATTGGCTGGCACGCGGACTGGAACAGATCGGCGAGGAACAACAAGCCGAGACAATATATATTGAGCTTGCCGGTAAACGAGATTACTACGGATTTCTGGCGGCTGACAGGTTGGACATGCCCTATGCCATAACCAACTATGCAATTGTCTACGACGGAGCCACAACCCAATCGCTAATGGATATCCCCGGAATATTGCGGACCCATGAGTTGTATCGTTTAGGGCAGTACAGCGATGCCCGTGCCGAATGGAGCATGGTTAACCGTGAATTTAGCAGGCATCAGCAAAGATTGGCGGCACACCTGGCACACGAATGGGGCTGGCACGAGATTGCTATACGCATGGCGGCCAAAGTGGGCGAATGGGATGACCTGGAACTCCGATTCCCAGCACCGTTTCAAGATGCGGTAATACACACCGCCAGCGAACATGCCCTGGCCCCATCGCTGGTGTATGGCGTCATGCGTCGGGAAAGCACTTTCAGTGAGGACGCCCGCTCCTCTACTGGGGCCCTCGGTTTGATGCAGCTCATGCCAACGACGGCCAGGCATACGGCAAATCAACTTGGCTTACCGGCGCCTCAACTTCGGGATCTACTCAGCGTTGACTATAACTTAGAGCTTGGAGCAGGTTATCTGAGACAATTGCTCGATAGATTCGACGAACATTTGGTCCTTGCAGTGGCGGCTTATAACGCGGGGCCTCACCGTGTCTCGGACTGGTTACCTGAAACCCAAGAGCTTGCGGCTGACGCGTGGATCGACACAATCCCCTATTATGAAACCCGCCGCTATCTACGTGCCGTTCTGGCCTACAAAACAATCTACAATTGGAAGCTCGGACAACCCTGCCGGCGAATGTCTCAGCTCATGTGGCCAATAGGCAAGCGGGATAGTTAGTGCTCTATCATATTGGTGGTGACTGTTCCAGTTGTCCCTTTCGGGTTTTTACAGAAACATGAAGTAATAGTTTGAATGCATATTGAATTTATTAAAGTGTTGCGATAATGAAAACGAAACCCGCATTCTGTTAGCTCGGATAATTCATGAATTTACACGATGATCGCGTAGAGATTTGTTTTCACAAGGGATTTTTCGAAGGAGCGGCGTATCCACGATTACGG
>JAAEPA010000843.1 GCA_024222475.1 Gammaproteobacteria bacterium
GCCGTAATCGTGGATACGTCGCTCCTTCGCATAATCTCTTGTGGCAACAAATCTCTACGCGATCATCGTGCAAATTCATGAAATATCCGGGTTATATCTATCCGTCATGAATATAAATGAGGTGTACGCCACTGCGCAAGACGACTCTTTACTTAGGAAAGTGTGTCGTCCGCATTCCTTTATGCCATACCCTTTGAAATTATTATTATTGTAATAGTATCGTATTCTGATCTATTCTTTGGGAAAGAATGAGTTTGGCAGGCGCTCACATCCATCAATAACAGGCAGGGGGCAGAGAATAAAATCATGTTAAGCGAACGTTCTAGAGGTATCGCTCGAGTATTCCACCGTTATCTAAAGAACGGCGATGAATCGGAGCTGGTAAACATCAAACTGGATGATTTAGAACTTGCCGTCAAGGAGTATTCACGTTATAGGTCGGAGCTGGCCTATCCGGCGATGCAGCGTCGATTGAAGGAACTCAAAGGTAAACGTAAGCATCGGCTTGAGTCCGTAGAGCAATGGAAGAACTTTGGTTTGGGTTTTGTGCTGGGCATTATCGTTACTCTGATCATGCTCCTATTTGCTGGTGTGTTCAGAGCTTGTGAATAAATCCCCCCACGGCTGCGGGCGTTCCTGAACGCGCCCAGCCGCGTTACGGGTCCCCCAATATCTGGTCATGTAGAACTCGCTACACTCCCAGATATTGGGACTCCCGCGCCTTGCCAGACACGCCCAGGAGCACCCTCGCTTCGCGTGGGGATTTATTCACAAGCTCTCAGATTTGGCGAATAGTTCATCCATACTTCAGCAGCACGAGGACGCACCCTTTTTGGAAAAGTTATGTTCGAATCTTCTTTGAAATTGGGATCTGTATTCGGGATTCGCATCATGGTGCATTATACATGGCTGATCGTGTTCGCGTTATTGAGCAGCAGCCTGTATTTGGTGTTCGTCGAGCAGCATCCAGACTGGGGCCAGAGCGTGTCCATGATTACCGCGGTGCTGACCTCGTTGTTGTTCTTCATCAGCATCGTTTTGCATGAGCTTGGACATAGTATCGTAGCCCTCTCGCGCGGGATCAGGGTGCGATCTATCGTATTGTTCATCTTCGGCGGAATGGCGCAAACCGAGAAGGAAGCGGATTCTCCGTCGGCAGAATTCTGGATCGCAATCGCTGGCCCTCTGGTGAGCGTGATGCTCGCAATCCTATTTTACGTATTGGCGGAGGTGTTCGAGGCGGTGAGCCAGCCTATTGCTGCGGCCCTCGACTGGCTGTCATCGATCAATTTCTTAGTCGCTGTATTTAATCTTATACCCGGTTACCCTCTCGATGGGGGGCGGGTATTTCGGGCCCTGGTATGGGGAGTTAGTGGAGATACTACCAAGGGTATGCGCTGGGCGGTGACTTCGGGCAAGATTGTCGCCTTCGGCCTGATGGTGCTGGGGATGTTGGCGGTGTTACAAACCGGACAGCTGATCGCCGGGATTTGGATGCTGGGTATAGGATGGTTTTTACTTGCTGCGGCAGAGGCCAGCGGCCAGGCGTTCTCCATCAATCGATTGCTCAGTCATATGAAGGTGGCCGAAATCATGCGTCATGACATTCCCTATGTCGAGCCGCAACTCAGTATTTCAAGCTGGCTCAATGAACAGGTGTTGCCATCGGGGCAAAGAGCCTATCTGGTGCGCGAAGGACATCAAGTAATCGGGTTGGTCACCATGAGCGATTGCAAAAAGCTTCCTCGGGAACAATGGTTTACTACTGCTGTTAGTGAGATCATGACCCCGACCAAACGTTTGCACACCGTGACACCGGAGACCGACCTTGCCGTGGTCTTGCGCAATATGAGTTACCATTCCCTCAATCAGGTCCCGGTAGTAGAACAGGATAATATCATCGGCTGGATCGATCGCGATCGAATCCTTAAGCTCTTGCAATCGCATTACAGAGACTATCTCAAGTGACGGCATCGTAATTGTACCAATATAGGTGTCTCACCTATATTGGTACAGAGGGTAGAGGCAAGTCGAAATTTGGGGGGAAGGTGAAAGATGCTGGATCGAGCGCTTATATTTACCAACCGATGCTTGCTTGTTGGCCTATCTCTTGGCAGTATTGCTCCGGTCGAGCAGACGTTCGCAGATAACCAAGGTCGCCTTTATATCGGGTTCGCACTCGCGCCGCAGTTGTTCTCCGACAATAAAGCCGGTGCCGCAACGGTTGAGTTCGACACCGGTATCGCATTCAGTGCTCTGGCCGGTTATAAGCTGTCGAACCTTCGCCTCGAAGGCGAACTCGCCTATCAATCGGTCGAAGGCACGAGCACGACCAATGTGAATGCCGACATCGACATTATTCGTTTCACCGGCGCGGCCTATTACGATTTCGAGCTGTATTCCCTAACACCCTATCTAGGCGGCGGGATGGGCATCGCAAGCTTGGATAGCTCCGGTGGCTTTGAAGACGATGACTCCGGTTTCACCTGGCATGGCGAGGTTGGACTCACCATCAACTTGACTGATCAGTGGGCTATCCTGCCGGCCTACCGTTACGAATGGACCGATACCGATCTCGGCACATTCGATGATGCCCAGACCGCCCATGCATTCCGAGTCACACTCCGCTACCAATTTCAACCCCTATCACGGAGCGTTCGCCAGACCGGCTACGACTACCGGCGCCAGCCGACACCTCACTATCCGCACGATTCGTACTATGAGTGTGATCCGCGCTACAATCCGGATTGCCACTACCGATCGCACCAGAAAAAGCATCGACCGCACCAAAAAAAGCCTGAGGACGCCAAAACGCCCGAGCAGCGCGAACGCGATCGCTGCGGCTGGCAAGGTCCGGGCTGTCCACAATAATAAAGATTTGGGGGTTGATCATTTAGTTTTGTAAAGATATAACCTGCATTCTCATCACTCCCCCAGAGTCAATACCGCCTCAACAATAGAATTCTAGATGCTTAATCAACTGCGCCCCCTGTTACTGATCTCCCTTTCCCTGTTGCTGATGTCCACTGCAATGAGTGCCTTAACTCACGACCCTACGCTGGAATGGAACACCCTGGAGTCGGAACATTTCTACATCCATTTCCACGATGGCGAAGCGGCGCTGGCTCGAGAAACCGCGGCGGTCGCTGAACAGGCACACCAGCGGCTTTCACCTTTCTTTGACTGGGAGCCCACCAAAAAAACCGATCTGATCCTGTCGGATGAGCGGGACTTTGCCGGTGGTCACGCCTCCCCTGTGCCCCACAACCGGACCACGATCTTCGTATCACCGGCGTCGGCGGAGTCCATGTCCAGCACCGACGACTGGATGGAACGCCTGATCACCCATGAATACACTCACATCCTGCACTTAGATAAAGCCAACGGCGCGCCCCATGCGCTACGTAGAATATTCGGTCGACTGATACTCCTGTTCCCGGGGCTCATGCAGCCGGCCTGGGGATTCGAGGGACTGGCCAGTTATATGGAATATGACGAGCAGTTCGGTGCCGCCAGCCGAGGCCCGGCGGGGGACACCCTGTTCGAGGCCATTATGCGCCTGGAGGTCGCCCGGGGTATCAAGCCCCTGCGACAGGTGAACCAGAGCCTAGTGACCTGGCCGGGTTTTCTAACCCGCTACATCTACGGCGTGTACTTTTACAGCTTTATTGAGGAGCGCTACGGCAAGCAGGCGGTGCAGCAGCTGGCCAACGGTCTGAGCCGTAACCTGATCCCCTTTCGTATTAACAACAACGCCGTTCGCGCGGTGGGCAAGAACCTAGATCAGCTCTGGGGTGAATTCAGCGGCTATCTGCATGAACTATTTGACCCCCAGATCCAAACCCTGGAAAACAGTCTCCATCAAGGGGATGCCGTTACTGGAAACGGGAGAGTAAGCGGCCCTTTGGCCGTTGCGGGAAACACCCTCTATTACATCGTCGATGACGGCCGGCACCACAGCGCGCTGTGGAAGATGTCTCCGGGCATGCCGGCCTCCAGAATCCGGGAGGCCCTTCCCGGGACCCGCATCGATGCCCATCCGGAGGCGGGCATCCTGCTGGCCCAGCCCGAATTATGCCGCAACGTCTCTCACTACTATGACCTTTACCGGGTAGATGCGGATAGCGGCAAACTGCAACGACTGACCCACTGTGCCCGTTACCTGCAGGCGCGTTGGGAGCCAAGTGGGGAACGCATTGCCGCGGTCAAGAATCATCGTGGTGCCCACCGTATCGATTTGCTCGATGCCGATGGCAACTTCATGGAGACCATCTGGCAGGGGGAGGCCTGGTCAGTGGTCGGCGGACTGGATTGGTCGCCTGATGGAACTCGGATTGTCACCAGCATTCGCCAACGGGGCAAGGGCACCAACCTGCACCAATTCGATATAATTGGTGGAAGCTGGCAGCAATTGACTCAGACTAAAGAGCAGGAGGCCTACCCCCGCTATTCCGGGGATGGCGATTCGGTTCTTTTCAGCGCCAACTATGGCGGCATTTCCAACATCCATCGGCTGAGTCTTTCATCCGGTGAAACCGAAACCCTAACCCGAGTTCTGGGCGGTGCATCCCAACCGGATCAGACCAAGGATGGGCGGATCGTCTACCTGAATCTGGTGCCAACCGGCGTGGAGATCTTCCAGATCAAGGATCCATCTCCCGTTGCAGGAGCCCTGGCAACAAGCGCAGAGCCCATTATAATGCCTTCCCGCGTGGAGAAGGACTACCCGGTCTATCCCTATTCCCCGCTGCGCAGTGTACGGCCGTTCAGTTGGTTCCCGTTCCTGGGAATCGGCAAGGATCAGGTGACCCTGGGGATCTCAACCAACGGTGCCGATGCACTGAACCGTCACCAGTACGGCGCATCCTTTGGGATCGACGGGGCCAACCAGATCGCTATCGGACGCTTGGACTATATCTACGATCGGTTGTTTCCCACTATTCGCTTCAGTCTATCCCGGGACGCAGACTACTTTCGCGATACCGGGGATGAATTGACCCGCATTCGTTATGATGACACCGCCGAAATCGATCTGATCTTTCCCTGGCTGAGCGTGGACAACCGGCTGAGTTTGCAGCTTGGGGCTCTGTACAATCGAAACTCCGATGCCGAGCGATTCCGCTCCGCACCCCCGCAATCCGACTATACTGATAACCTGTTGGGTGTCGCCGCAAGCTGGGACGCCAGTGACCGTTACGCCTACTCCATCAGTCCGGAGAACGGTCGCAATCTGAGTGTGGTGGCCGAGAGCGGTGCCCCCTTGGGCAGCGACTTCGATGGTGAAGTCTATCGACTGGACTGGCGGGAGTATATTTCCCTGGGTAACAATCACGTGCTGGCCGCCCGGATTGCCCTGGGCCGGGGTGAAGGCAAGACCACAGCTTTCGAACTAGGGGGCGAGTTCAGCGATTTCCCCACCCTGATCGAGTCTTCTCCTTTCAACGTTCGTGACTTCTCTCTTCGTGGTTACCCGGACGGTCTGGCCAATCTTATCGGACAAGATATGAACCTGGGCTCGTTGGAGTGGCGCTTCCCCATTCGGCTTATTGAACGGGGATGGATGGCGCCGCCGCTGGGATTGAATCGACTCTCCGGTGCCGCTTTCGTCGAGGCCGGCAGTGTCTGGGACGACAATGCGGACTCGGACGACTATCATACCGGCGCAGGCCTGGAATTAAATGCCGAAACCAGTCTCTTCTACCACATTCCCCTGCAGCTGCGGCTGGGATATGCCCACGGTTTTGACCTGGGGGGCGAAGACCGCATCTACCTCAGCATAGGCAGCGCGTTCTAGTCTGGTCGGTCCTAACCCGGATATTTTATAAACTACACACGTCCTCGCTTGATCCTTGTTTCCACAAGAAAATGTGCTCAGTCGGCCGTAATCAAGGTTACGCCGCTCCTTCGAAAAAATCCTTGTGGAAATAAATCTCTACGCGATCATCGCGCAAATTCCTAAAATATCCGGGCTAAGGAATGCTACCTACTGAATTCAAGCCTATACACTTCATCTGACACCCCATGCCACCCCTGTGGATTAAAATCAGTGGACACGTGGACACGAAGAAGGGCGAGTAGAGGAGATCACCAAACAGACCACTCGCATTCGAACGAGAGATGGAGGTCTATTGAATATCCCAAACAGCATTGTATTAAGTTCCGCCATAAAAAATTATGGCCATCAAAAAGATTTGTA
>JAAEPA010000844.1 GCA_024222475.1 Gammaproteobacteria bacterium
AAAGCTCCACCGCCAGTTCTTCCAAGACACCGACGCACTTGATCGAGAGTCCTTGCAAGAGCTCAGTGGGCGGTCAACTCCCGCACGATCCCCAGGGGACGCTCCAGGTGGCCACCAGGTCCTTGTTGACGGTGGCCGGGGCGATGCCGGTCTTTTTCACAAACCAGCCTGACGGGGCGATGGGATGTTCCAGCAGTGCCCGGTACACTGTCAAGGTAGAGACAGCCGCTGGTCCAAGCCCGCTGATCTTGCCCCATTCAACCCACCACTTTCCAACCAGACAGCCCCTTAACTGAACTTGACGCCCAGCCCAATAACTAAACCTATAGGAATTCAAGAATGGAGGGTATATGGCTCGCGCGGCTCACCTTCTGCAAAGGTCTCTCCAGGCCAGCTGGAAAGGACCATTACGCTACATTACTTCTACGGCGCTGTACGATGGGCACGACGCCGCTATTAATGTTATTCGCCGCTTGTTGCTCGATGCCGGCGCCGAAGTCATCCATCTGGGCCACAACCGCAGCGTCGATGAGATCGTACGCGCCGCACTTCAGGAAGATGCGGACGCCATGCGGTCAGCTCCTATCAGGGCGGCCACATGGAATTCTTCCATTACCTGATCGATAGTCTCAAGCGAGAGGATGCGATCGCTGTACAAGTAAGTATTTGCCAGAGAGGGCCAGTGGGTTAAGATGTCAATGGTGTCGGGTATATTTTTGGTGGTGGGGTAATATATGGCACAGGTGCAATTGAGATTTTATGAGGAACTGAATGATTTCCTGGCGCCTGCACTACGAAAGATAAGCTTTATGCATGACTTTGACCGGCGCAGCTCGATCAAGGATATGATCGAATCGTTTGGCGTCCCACATCCGGAGGTGGAGATCATCCTGGTCAATGGCAACCCGGTGGATTTCTCCTACATCGTGCAGAATGGGGACTGCGTCAGCGTGTATCCCATGTTTGAGAGCCTAGATGTCAGTCCGTTAGTACGGCTACGCCCTGCCCCTCTACGCACACCGAGATTCATCCTCGATACCAACCTCGGCCGCCTGGCACGCTATCTACGCCTGCTGGGGTTTGATTGCCTGTATCGCAATGACTATTCAGACCGGGAAGTAGCCAGCATTGCAGATGAGAAACAGCGAACAGTTCTGACGCGGGACCGGGCTTTGCTGCAGCACAGGATTATCACACACGGCTATTTTGTTCGTGAGGTACGCCCACGACTGCAGGTAAAAGAGATCCTGTTCCGGTTTGATCTGTATCGCCTGGTTGACCCGTTCAGTCGCTGCATACGCTGCAATGGCACACTGCAGGCTGTCGATAAACAGGCGATTGAAGATCAACTTGAACCAAAAACCAAGAAATACTATGACAGGTTCAGAATATGCTCTATCTGCGGGCAGATCTATTGGCAGGGCAGTCACTACGGACGGGCGCAGCGGCTGGTAGGGGCATTGACCGGAACACCTGCTGATAACACCAACAGGTAGGGACTGGAGCACTTCCTCTATATGGTCTTTTAGTACGGTGGCCGGCTGTTGCTGAGACACAGGTCTACCAGGTCGTCGAGGCGCGCGGTTCCGGCGCTCATTAGCCCCCGGGCTGACCCCCAGGGCCGTGCTGGAAATATTTTCCGCGATTCAAATGGTCGATGTCCATTTACCGACAACCGATGAACGCTACCTCGTATTGCCCCGCTATACGCAACCGAACAAGGATCAACAGCTTCTGTTATCGCAATTGAAACTGAGGCTACCGGACTAACTCCTGCCGAAAACCTACTCGGAGGCTAAGCTCGGCTGAGCGAATAAAATACACCTTCTGAGAAAAGTAGCAGCGATTGAGTGCAAGAAAGGGAAGCAGCAATTAACTCGCTGCCTTCATGACAATAATGGCGCGCCCGGAGAGATTCGAACTCCCGACCACCTGGTTCGTAGCCAGGTACTCTATCCAACTGAGCTACGGGCGCATTGAGAAAAACACTGCATCATGCAATTGGCAATCGTTAATCACCATAGTTGCACTGCAACGATTTAACCGCTAAACAGCATAGGGAACCACACATGATAACATCTTATCCTAGCCAGAGCGCTAGGACTTGCAGGCAAGACTATCCCCGAACTACCGATAAGAGCTAAAACATATCAAGATGGCGGAGAAGGAGGGATTCGAACCCTCGATGGAGCTATAAACCCCATACTCCCTTAGCAGGGGAGCGCCTTCAGCCACTCGGCCACCTCTCCATGAAATTCGCATGACTGATGTTCGACTAAGCATACGAAAAGCTTATAAATAAATCTCCCCACAGCTTATGGGCACCCCATAAGTGTCTGGTAGCGTTGCGCGATTCTCCAATATTTAGTTATATAACAAGGCTACACTTCTAGATACTAGAATTCCCGCGCCTTGCCAGATACGCCCAGCCCCCCCCGCGCAAGGATTAATTCACCAGCTTAAACATCATAGGGGTATACTTGGATGCGCACAATATAGAATATATCTTCCTAATACAACTATCTAACGATGAAAAATATATCAAGGAAATGTCACTCGTTCCCTTCGGCTGACTGTTCTCGCTCGCGTTTTATACGTTCGTATATTTCCTCCCGGTGAACTGCAATTTCTTTAGGTGCATTTACCCCAATTCTAACTTGATTACCCTTAACACCAAGCACTGTAACGGTGACATCGTCACCAATCATCAGAGTTTCACCAACTCGACGCGTCAATATTAGCATTCCCAGTTTCTCCTTAATGAAGCCGATGTATTTTGTTGTCGTTTAGTCACCTAGACTCCGGGATAAGATTAATATCACTACTACCTCAGCCCTGTAAGCAGTTGTACGGAGAAGGCGCAAGATCTTGATTCGCATAGAAAATGGATAATCGGGCATAATCTTAGTTATGACTGCCGAAATTTTTCATTAACTCTGCAAATCAAACATTCGTGCCATACATGCACAAACGTTAGCAGAAATTAGATGCTAAGTGTAGTTATGATACTCTAAGTACACCCCTTGCTCCATCCTCGTAACATTTTATATGATATTTTAATAAAATACCGCAGTTTCTTAAACCAATTTGTTACCTTTTCCAAGTATAAACATCTCTTTTTATCCTCGGGTCCAATCCTACAGCTGTAAAGACCCTTGTGATTGGTTAAAAAACATACTACCTATCCTATGGAACAGCCAAGATTGATCGATTCGGATACAACCATAGCAAATAATGCTGCTGCAATCATACCCCAAGCAAATTATTTTTTTATGTTGGATGTTTCTGACTCGCTTTCAAACCGGAACTGTCATATAACCCGGATATTTCATAAATCACACACGCCTCACGCGATCTTTGTTTCCACAAGAAATCTTGCTCAGTCGGCCGAAATCGTGAATATGCCGCGCCTTCGCACCCAATCCGCCGGGGGCGGATTTGTGCGAAGGGCGCAAGACAGGATGCCTGGAATGATATCTCTTATGAAAACCAATCTCTACGCGATCACCGCGCAAATTTATAAAATATCCGGGCTAACTCATAGAAAGGATCATGGTTTTCGTTCCTCGCATCGTAGCGAGTTAAATAATCTCATTGCTATGGAAAAACCAACCATCGCAAACGACTCATAGCCGGGAGGCTTCCCGAGAAAGGGCCAAGCTACTGCGGACAAGTCTGACTGGCCCTCGCTACGGTCACCATTCTCGGACGGAGCACTAACTCCGAGCATCCTCCGCCTCGCGTGCCGCGGCTGAAGTTTGTCCCAAATCGAAGGCATCGTGGAGGGCACGAACACCCAGTTCCAGATACTTTTCTTCAATAACGACGGAGATCTTTATTTCGGAAGTGGAAATCATTCGAATATTTATACCCTCTTCCGAGAGGATGCGAAACATTTTACTGGCTATCCCCGCATGTGAACGCATCCCCACTCCCACCAACGATATCTTGGCGATTTTCCTATCACCACCAACCTCACGTGCCCGCAGTATCGTTGAATTACTCTTCAATATTTCTAGCCCCCTTGAAAAGTCATTACGATGTACGGTAAAGGTAAAGTCAGTTGTTTTTCCATCAGCCCCGACGTTTTGAACAATCATATCCACTTCGATATTGGCCTCTGATATAGGCCCTAGGATATGATAGGCCACGCCAGGTCTATCAGGTACGCCGGCCACAGTGAGTTGGGCCTCATCACGGGTATACGCAATTCCGGAAATTAACGCCTTTTCCACATCTTCTTCCTCAAAGCTGATCAATGTGCCTTCACCTTCTTCGAAGCTGGATAATACCCGCAAGGGCACATTATATTTGCCGGCAAGTTCAACCGCACGGATTTGTAAAACCTTAGATCCCAGACTTGCCATCTCTAGCATTTCTTCGAAGGTGATACGACTTAGACGACGGGCTTCCGGCTCTATTCGTGGATCGGTCGTATATACACCATCGACGTCGGTATATATCTGACACTCATCGGCATCAAGCGCGGTGGCCAACGCCACAGCCGTAGTATCCGATCCACCCCGTCCCAAGGTGGTTATGTTTCCGCGTTCATCCACGCCTTGAAAACCGGCCACCACAACCACCCTGTCGGCCGCCAAATTACGCCTGATCCGGATGCCGTCGATATCCAGTATTCTAGCCTTATTATAGCTACTATCGGTGAGTATACGCACCTGACCACCAGTGAAAGAAATCGCCGGACAAGCACGCTTCTCCAGGGCCATACACAATAAAGCAATGCTCACCTGCTCGCCCGTGGAGAGCAGCACATCTAACTCACGGCCGCCCATCCGGGGAACGATCTCTCGAGCCAAACCAAGCAGCCGATCCGTCTCTCCCATCATGGCGGAGAGAACCACTACCAGCTCGTTCCCATTTCTTACCCATTGGCTAACTTTCTCAGCAACCCGCTCAATGCGCTCTACGGTACCCACCGAGCTACCACCATATTTTTGTACGATTAAAGCCATGAATTGTCCTTAGAATTTTTCTCCAACGTGCATAGGAATGCTACCGAACTGCGTTTTTAACTGACGCCGTATGATCGTTTATATTCAAGGCGTGACAAACAAGCGCATAGCCTAGTTTATGTAACTGTTGTCACCACGCCGAATACGAGCGGCAAGACAAACCAGATAGGAACCTGTGTCGGTAGCATTCCTTATCATACGCGCGCGCAATAGCGCGCCATTAGACAATAAAACGCCCGACGAGCAAAGGGGATTTACTGAATTATAGAGCGAACCCAATCCGGAACGGTCTTTAACGCCGCGGCTAAGGCATCCGGATTGTTGCCACCGGCTTGGGCCATATCCGGCCGACCACCGCCTCTGCCGCCCACTTTTTGAGCAACCACATTGACCAGATCCGTCGCTTTAAGCTGTGAAATCTTGTCTTTAGTGACCCCCGCCACTAGGCTGACTCTTTTTCCTTTCACCGCTGCCAGCACGATAGCCGCCGTGCCCAATCGATCTTTTAGCCTATCCAAGGTTTCACGCAATGCCTTGGAGTCCACGCCCTCAAGTCTACAGGCCAACACCTTCACCCCCAGAATATCTATCGCCTGTGAGGCCAGATCATTGCCTGCCTGCTGGGCGAGCTGGGATTTCAGCTGGTCTAGTTCCCTTTCCAGTACCCGATTGCGATCTACCAATTGCCCGACCTTGTCACGCGCCTCGGCCGGGCTGGTCTTTAGTATACCGGCAATATGGCCAAGACGCAGTTCACTGTTAAAGATCCTGGTAAGCGCCCCCGTACCCGTCAATGCCTCAATACGCCTGATGCCCGCGGCAACACCGCTCTCAGAGATAATCTTAAAAAGCCCGATATCTCCGGCCCGCGATACATGGATACCGCCACAGAGTTCAACTGAAAAATTACCGATAGACAATACCCTCACTTGCTCACCGTATTTTTCTCCAAACAAGGCCATCGCACCGAGCTTCATGGCATCATCCATCGGCATAATTCTAGCTTGTGCCACGGCATTTTTCCTGATCTCGCCATTGACTAATTCCTCGATTTCCACCAGCTGTTCGCGACTGATGGGCTCTGAATGAGAAAAGTCAAAACGCAGCCGGTCAGGCGCGACTAGGGAGCCCTTCTGGGTCACGTGACACCCCAATAACTTGCGCAAAGCTGCATGCAACAGATGGGTAGCGGAGTGGTTGAGTATCGTAGCCTGACGCTTAGCGGCATCGACCTCGGCATTCAGCATGTCTCCGAGTGAGAGCGATCCGCTCGAGAGTATTCCCAAGTGAACGTGGGCATCACCCTGCTGCTGGGTATCATGCACCTCGAATCGAACATTCTCACTCTCCAGCACGCCGACATCCCCCACCTGGCCACCGGATTCAGCGTAATACGGGGTTCGTTCAATAACCACCCCACCCTCTTCGCCTTGATTCAAACGCTCGACGGGCTTGTTATCCTTTAACAACAAGATAATCTTGGACTGATCCCGTAACCGTTCATAACCTGTGAACTCTGATCGAACACCCACCTCAGGCACTGCTGAATAGTCTACTTCGAACCGGCTAGCCCTACGCGCCCTCTCCCGTTGAGCCGCCATCTGACGCTCAAACCCTTCCATATCAAGACCCAAACCACGCTCCCGGGCAATATCTACGGTGAGATCTACGGGAAAGCCATAGGTATCGTAAAGCTTGAAAATAGTCTCTCCTGGGATAATGGCGCCGGCCAAGCGAGAGACGTCCTCTTCCAATATTCTGAGCCCTTGTTCTAGGGTCTCTGAAAATCGTTCCTCTTCTCGCTTGATGATCCGTTCAACTTGACCCTGGGCATCGACCAACTCAGGATAGGCACTTCCCATGGCATCTATCAGAGCTTGCACCAGCTGATGAATAAAGGGCTCGGTAAGACCCAGGCTGTGACCGTGGCGGGCCGCACGGCGAATAATTCTGCGCAGCACATAACCCCGACCCTCATTGGCCGGGTAAACGCCGTCAGCGACTAGAAAACCGCTGGCCCTTATATGGTCGGCAATGACCTGCAGCGAGGCCCTATCGGGATCGGGATGCTGAACCAGCTGTTTCAGGGATCGGATCAAATATTGAAACAGATCGATATCATAATTGTTATGGACACCCTGCATGATCGCAGCCAGGCGTTCCAACCCCATACCGGTGTCCACCGAAGGCTTGGGCAAGGGATGAAGCTCGCCTTCTTTATCACGGTTAAACTGAGTAAACACCAGATTCCAGATCTCGACATAGCGATCGCCATCCGCATCCGGTGATCCTGGTGGGCCGCCGGGTACTTGTGGACCATGATCATAAAAAATCTCTGAACAGGGACCACAGGGGCCCGTCTCACCCATGGCCCAGAAATTATCCTCAGCCCCAATACGGCGGAATCGCCGCTTATCGACCCCGAGGTCATCCAACCAGATATCCGCTGCCTCATCATCCTGCTCATAAACAGTGATCCAAAGACGCTCTGGCGGAAGTCTCAAGACTTGAGTCAGGAATTCCCAGGCATAGTGAATGGCTTCGTGTTTGAAATAATCGCCAAAACTAAAGTTGCCCAGCATCTCGAAAAAGGTGTGATGGCGGGCGGTATAACCGACATTCTCCAGATCATTGTGCTTGCCCCCGGCACGCACACAACGCTGGGCACTGGCGGCCCGCGTGTAACTTCGCTTTTCCCGTCCAAGGAACAGGTCCTTGAATTGCACCATCCCCGCGTTGGTAAACAATAGGGTGGAATCATTCTCGGGCACGAGAGAACTGGAGGAAATGATTTCATGACCATTTCCTTTGAAGTAATCCAGAAAATCAGCGCGAAGTTCCGATGTGCTTTTCATATCATCCCAGGGTAAAACAGATTTTAGGTTTATTGTTAAGACTTAGCCCGGATATTTCACAAATTGCACACGCCCTCGCTTGATCCTTGTTTTCACAAGAAATTCTGCTCAGTCGGCCGTAATCGTGGATACGCCTCTCCTTCGCATAATCCCTTGTGAAAACAATTCTCTACGCGAGCATCGCGCAAATTCATGAATTATCCGGGCTAGGTAAGACCTTAAAAATTGCTTCTTTGCTGAATCCGCGACCTTGTAAAAAACGCGCCCGCTTGACACGCTCCTGGTAGTCGTTTGCCGGTTGGTCACCAAAGCGTTTGTGATATTGTGTTCTGGCCCGCTCCACCCAGTCCACCGACTGCGCATTGAGATACGCAGAGATCAGATCGCCCACAACCCCTTTTTTCCGAAGCTCCTCCCTGATGCGCAAGGGTCCAAACCCCCTTTGCATTCTGGAGCGAACATAAACCTCGGTGAATCGTTCATCACTTTGCAGACCCTCGGTTTGCAGTTGATCCAAGAGCCCATCGATCTGCGCACTCGCAAAACCACGGGCAATGAGCTTGCTATGCAATTCTAACCGTGAATGTTCCCGGCGCGTTAATAAACGTAATGCGCAGTCTCGGCAATTGGGGCCGGATGAGGACATCTTTGGCACTCCCTCTAACTCCGAGGATTACCCTTACGCCTGCTCGAGCTTGGTTTCCGGAACGCTGCGCTCGGGCAGCAGCTTTTCGCGTAATCCCGTTTCAATCTCCGCGGCGAGTTCGGGATTGTCCTTTAGAAAGTTGCGAGCATTGTCTCTTCCCTGCCCGATGCGTTCCTCTTGGTAGCTGTACCAGGCACCGGCTTTCTTGACCAGGCCGTTTTTTACACCAAGTTCTATCAATTCTCCCTGGCGTGAGATGCCCTCCCCATACAGGATATCGAATTCCGCCTTCTTGAAAGGCGGCGCCATCTTGTTTTTCACGACCTTGACCCGGGTCTCGTTGCCAATGATCTCATCGGCTTTCTTAATCGAACCGATACGGCGAATATCCAAGCGCACCGAGGCATAAAATTTAAGCGCGTTGCCACCGGTTGTCGTCTCCGGATTGCCGAACATCACCCCGATCTTCATCCGAATCTGGTTGATGAAAATGACCATGGTTTTGGTGCGATTGATATTTCCGGTGAGCTTACGCAGGGCCTGGGACATCAACCGGGCGTGCAAACCCATATGAGAGTCTCCCATCTCACCCTCAATCTCGGCCCTGGGTGTCAATGCCGCAACGGAATCGATAACAACCATATCCACGGCACCGGACCTCACCAACATGTCAGTGATTTCCAAAGCCTGTTCACCCGTGTCGGGCTGGGAGATCAACAGATCATCAACGGCAACACCTAATTTTTCGGCATAAATTGGGTCGAGGGCATGCTCCGCATCGATAAACGCGGCGGTCCCGCCCTTTTTTTGACACTCGGCAATGACCTGCAATGTTAGGGTGGTCTTACCCGAGGACTCGGGACCGAAGATCTCCACCACCCGCCCTCTCGGCAGCCCCCCCACCCCCAAGGCCACGTCCAATCCCAGGGAACCCGTTGAGACGACGTCCACATCACGGGAGGCGCCCGCATCCCCCATCCGCATCACCGCCCCCTTACCGAACTGACGCTCGATCTGGGTCAGTGCCGCCATCAAGGCCTTTTTGCGATTTTCATCCACAGATTCAACTCCTAAGCTAATGATTCCGTCTATATACGGAAAGGATAAGTTATCCCGCCTAGATCCTGCAAGCGAGCATGATTACATAGTATAAGGCATTGATCCATAGAGCGAATTTAAGACCGAGTGGAGCAGCGGCACATGAAAGCGCCGTTAACGGACCTACAGATGAAATCTATATCATGATTCCCGAGGGAGAAAATATCGCTATACGGATCAAGAGCTTGTGCTAGGTGAGAGCGACCACATCAAGCTACATCAAGATCCCAGCGGGTAACGTCGTAAAACATGATACCGTACACCTTGGGGATGGGCCCTAGATTCCACCAGACAAAACGCTTTGGCTCTCCATTGTACAGGAGAAATCTCTATTTTCGACTTGCCCGGCTGCGCCGCTCTAAACAGGGTCAGATGGGCAGCAAAAGGTCGTAGCTCCGGGTGATAACCACAGTGGCTCAGACCTTTGTTCAGACGCTGCACAAGATTCTGCAGAGCTGCAGGGCAAGATTCCGGCCCCAGCCACACGACCTTTGCTCGAGCAAAATAACCAACTCTGGTCAAGACCAAATTGAAGGGCTTCGCCCTGAACTGCGCCGCCTTCGCCAGCAAACAGCGAAGCATAGTGTCATCCACAGGCCCGACAAAAGACAGGGTGATATGCAAATTTTCCACTGCTACCGATCGCCCACGAAACAACGGTATCGACCGCTGCAATCGCGCACACTGGCGTCGCGTAGGCTCATCCGGCCATAGCGCAAAGAACACCCGTTGGGTGGAACCGTGATTAGTCAATTCCGAGCAGTCCCTCCAAAGCTGTCACTACGGCCTGCCGGCGCACGGCATTGCGCCCCCCCCTGAATGCTCTATTCAAGACTTTGGTCCGCTGATTCAGCCCAGCCCAACAAAACCACACCGTGCCCACCGGTTTATCTGCACCCCCACCCGCCGGCCCGGCGACTCCACTAATGGATACGGCGAGGTTTCCTCGACTGCATCTCAAGGCGCCTTCGGCCATCTCTCGCACAGCCTGCTCACTCACCGCCCCCCAGATCTCGAGAGTATGCGGCAGAACGCCCAGCAATTCGATTTTCGAGGCATTACTGTAGGTCACATAGCCACACTCGAACCAGCCGGAGCTGCCCGGAATATCGGTCAACACCTTGGCCAACCATCCACCGGTACATGATTCAGCCGTCGTCAAAACAAGTTTATTGGAACTCAGATAAGCTGCAAGCTTGAGTACCAATTGATGAAGATCGTCATCCACAATGAAGCCCTGGTTTTTTATCCTCTAGGAACCCGGCGGACTCCTAGGAGCCTGTCGGACTATAGATGAATCTACTGCGCCGATGGGAAATCGGCCCATTTTTCCGATCTTTTTCGTTAAATAGGTCCACTATTCGCCTCAAAAGATCAAAAAACTGGCCTCGATTTCCCACCTTGCTCGCTACGTTCCCCATAGTCCGACAGACTCCTAGGGGTAGTATACCGCAGCCAAACTCCGATAAACTTCCCTGATGACAAAGAAATCCCCGCATACGCCTATGATGCAGCAATATTTGCGCATTAAAAGCGAACACCCCAACATTCTTCTATTCTATAGAATGGGAGACTTTTATGAGCTGTTCTTCGACGATGCCCGCCAGGCAGCTAAACTTCTCGATATTACCCTAACCTCCCGCGGCAAATCGGCGGGGGAACCGATACCGATGGCCGGCGTACCTGCGCATGCCGTTGACGGCTATCTCTCGAGGCTGGTGAAAATGGGGCAATCCGTAGCCATTTGCGAACAGACTGGTGATCCGGCTACCACCAAGGGGCCGGTCGAACGCAAGGTAGTACGCATCGTC
>JAAEPA010000845.1 GCA_024222475.1 Gammaproteobacteria bacterium
CAAGCTCAGGCGACGGCTGGGTTCTTAAGTAAATGAAACACACCCTAATCAAGGGGGGGCATAGTCGCACTGCACCCCGAAGTTATATGCCCAAACTACCACATTGTCCGGCAATTGTCTAACGATGGGCAGTACTTTGTCCCGCTGCAGCCGTCCGTTGCCTCCGGACGTTCAGCACACCATAGCGGCAATCGAGTCGTCGATTGCTGAACCAAATCCAAGCTGTAGTGAAGTTGGATTGGATAGAGTTGGAACTTCAATAAAATTGTCAATATCCAGCACCGGCTAACCGTCATCGAGCGGCGCAGCCGGTATGAGTTGGCCGAGCGCGAAGGCAAGCTGCATATCGTTGCGGGGTTGCTCAAATTGCTGGATGTTATTGACCGGGTTATTTCTACCATTAAAAAATCAAGAAGTACCGACACCGCCCGGCAGAATCTGATCAAGACGTTCAAGTTTAGGGCTAAGGATTTTATAACTTCCCCATTTTGTGGTCAAATTACCTAGAATTTCTAACTCGATCGGGGAAGTTAATTAATTCTCAATCCTTAGCGAGGCTCAGACCCGGGCTATTATGGATATGCAGTTGAGGCGATTGGCCGGCCTGGAGCAAAAAAAGTTACAAGAGGAACGTCGGGAGCTTCAGCAGCGCATCAAATACCTGCAGGGTCTTCTTGCTTCCGAGGCGAAGCGTCTCGACGTGGTCGTCGAGGAGACAAGGGCTATCAAGGCCGAGTTTGCCACCCCGCGCCGGACGGTGATCTTGGCCGACGAGCGGCAAGCAGCCGGTATGGCCACCACAACTGAGGCTGAGTTGGCAATTCCGACCGTGCCGCCCTTCGACAAGCTCAGGACGCCGTAAGTTATCGCTCTGACGAACCGGGGCGTAAAGCGGTGCGATAAAGCTGACTATCGCTACCAGGTCAAACCCGGCCTGTCGAGCCGGGCAGTTGAAGCCCACTGGCTACAAATCGAAGCAGCGCCGGAAGATTGTGTCCTGTTTGTCACCAATCGAGGCCGGGTGTGGCGAGCGCCGGTGGGTTACGTTCCTCAAAGCGAAGACCTGGCCGGAATGGGGCTGGAGCAGGGAGAGGTGTTTGTCACCGGCGGAATAGCTCGTCCTGAGTACTGCCTGATATTGGTCACCAAGTCCGGGAATGTCAAACGAGTGGCCATTAATGACCTACGTGACTCTGAGGGGGAGTGGCAGGCCGTCATCGGGCTGGCCAGTAAAAATGACGAGGTGGTCTGCGCCGAGGTTGGCCCGGTTGAGACCCAGGTGATGTTATTCACGGCCAAAGGCAAGGCCATCCGTTTTGAGAGTGGGCAGGTTAATCCCCAAGCGACCCCCAGCGCCAGGGGTGTCAAGGCCATCACGTTGAGAGAGGGCGACAAGCTGGTTGCCGGGGCTGTATTCGACCCGGCCCAGGCCAGCCACGTCATTATTTTGAGCGAGACAGGGTATCTCAAGCAAACGCCCCTGAATGAATTTTCGATCCACAAGCGAGGCGGGCAGGGCGTGCAAAGTCTGGCCGTCAAAAAACAAACCGGCCCGGTTGCTTTAGCCACGATGGGTAACGGAACCGGGCCGGTGGATCTTATTACTGCCGGCGGGCGACGGCAACGGCTGAACGCCAAACAAATCCCTGAAGTAAATCGAGGCAAGCCCGGCCGGCTTTTAGGGCAATTCAAACCCGGAGAGAGTGTGTCCCATGTAGTCTCTCTTCATATCCTATAATAGACAAATATATCCAGATTAAAGCCACAAGGCGTTCCCATACGCTTTAATGGGAACGCCTTGTGCTATTCTTTAAGTTTAAGAGCCAGGTGTTACTGGGCCAAGCAGTTCCAGAACTGAGGACCTTCGACCGGGTAATTGATGCTGACCAGGATAATATCAAAGATATCGACCAGGCCGTCGCGGTTGAGATCGGTCGGTAAGTCCGAGTCGGTTTGGTTAAAACTGGTGCCGACTGCTGTAGCATCGGTGATGTCTATGATGTTGTCATTGTTGATATCGCCACTGAGCAGGCTGACGGAAGCCAGGACTGTTTCCGGAGCCGTAATTGTAGGTGCGGTACAAATGGCGAGTAGGTAGCCCGGTGCATCAGCGGTGATGGACGTATGTGAGCCGGCGGGAACATTGGCAATGGTGAAGTATCCGCCGGTATCTGTGGTTGTGCTTGGACCACTATCATCAAGGATAACAACGGCTTCGGACCAGTCACTATTGGCCCGCCCGGCCAGAATGACCTGCCCGGAGATGACAGCGCCAGCAGGTTCAGTGGTTGGTTCTGTGGTCGGCTCATTGGTGGGTTCGGTTGTAGGTTCGACCGTTGGATATGTAGTTGGTGTAGGTGTGTCAGTTGCCTCAATGGTGGGTTCGGTTGTAGGTTCAACCGTCGGTTCTGTAGTTGGTGTGGATGTACCGGTTGGCTCAATGGTGGGTTCGGGGATATCGATCGGGGTGGGTGTATCGGTTGGGGTGAGTGTCGGACTGGGTGTAGGGGTAGACGTGGCGGTTGGGTCGGGGGTTGGTGTGTTCCCAATCGAGACGGTATGGCTTTGCGCAAACACCTCAAACGCTTTAGCAGCGGAGTCACCGATTTTGGCGTTGGTAAAGCTAAAAGTTGCTTGGCCCGCACCGATGGCCGTGGCCTCGAAGGTTAGTAGGGTCACATCGCCAGTTAAGCTTGGGACATTCCCTTGTTGGCTGGCAACAAAGGTGATTTGCCCTTGTTCATCGTCGATGGCGTTGAGTACGAGAAATTCAAGAGTAGGGTTGGGGTGCAGATTACCGGCCAACATGAGATTGGGGGCGTAGTTGATTTCTAACTGAACGCCGTACAGGCCAGGACTGATGATGTTTTGGGCTTGAACGGTTAGGGTAAAGGTGTCGCCGGGGGCAACCTCAGTAGGACCATCAAAGGTGAGAATGACGGAGCCTGGCTCTGGTGTAGCCGTTGGAGTGGGCGTACGAGTAATTGGCGGCGTAGCGGTAATTGGCGGGGAGGGGGTGATGGAGGGAGTAGGCGTGGGCGTGCCGTTTGCAAGATTTAGCGGTAGATAGTGGGCCTGGGTATTATCCCAGCTTGCTTGCCCAACGACCTGCTCGTTGATTTTGAATACAATGTTTTGGCCTTGACCCCCACAAACATGCGTTTCGCCAAAAGGATCGTTAGGCCAGATTTTTATTTTGTAAGCCGCTTGGCCTTGCCATGTCTGAATTTGGCTTTGGTTGCAGACTACCCCTTCCATTTCAACAATAATGGATTGCCCAACTATGTCTGCCAATGTAGTGGTTGGGGTAATCCAGCCATAATATGTGGCCGGCAATAGTGGGGATGTACTGCCGGCTTGCGCCAACTCTGTTTCATCGGGCACGCCCAAATAGAGGGTGATTGGTTCAGTGGCGTACAGCCAGTATGATTTGGCAAATTCCAGGTGGGGTAAATCATTCACCAACTTAGCCAACTCCGGGTGATTGTCAACCACGGTTCGATCATAAAGCCGGTAGAGCGTGGCGTGCCCGTCGGGAGCGAGTTCTGTACTGTAGACAGAGGAATATTTATCGCCCAACGAGGCCAATGCTTTGCCAACCGGCCGCTTACCCGCAATCGGGTAACCGAGTGGGTTCCAACCTTGCCGGAAGGTTGGGATTTCAACTGTGGCTGCCAGGGCATACAACCCCTGGCCACTACTGGGTATGAGGGCTGACGCCCGGTTGCGGTAAGTGTAGATTTCTGTTTCCAGAGGATGCCAATTCTGGCCCTCATCCGAAGAGTGGTAAATGCGCAGGTCACGTTCATATCCCGGCGGCACCTCTCGCTCCAGGTATTGAAATGAGATGGCGTTTTGGATGACCGCATCTTTTGTAGCAAAGCGATAGGTTTGCCCCACCGGCGCCAGCCAGATAGGTAGATTAACCGGCGCGGCCAAGGCTTGTAAGATGTACTGTTCATTGGTTTGCAGCGGATTATTACTATTAACGATTGTTACCTGTCCATCCCCCGAAATGATGGGCGCATAGCCGTAGTAGAATGAGTAGCGTCGTGCCCCACCCCGATAGGCCCGATAGCCGTAACTGTAACCATAGCCGTAACCGTAGTATGAGGGACGGTAGGAGTAGTATGAGCCGCGAATGGGACGCGGACGGTGATTTCCAGGCCAATTGCCACCCAGGTTAAACTCAACCAGAATTTCCCGATCGTCAACCCCTTCTTCCCAAACCCGGATAAAGCCTTTGAAAGTTGGCTCCGGCATTTCGACCGTTTGCCTAAGCGTGACTTGCATTGCGTCGGCAGCAACCAGATTGAGCGGCAGTTCCTCTGATGCCGGGCCGAAGTCTGAAAAGATTTGAACCTTTAAATTGGCTTGTGATAAGGCGGCGCTCACGGTTGCCGTTACTACAAAGGTATCAGAAGCGACCGGCGTCATAGTGATCCGGGGGGGCCAATCCGTCACCTCACGCAGGGGAATGGTAGTTCCGCTTTGCCCCACCTTGATGCAGCCAATCTGTATCGGGTCCGCGCCGTGATTAAAGACGCACAGCCGGTCTTCCGGCTCCGCGCCCCGCGCCTCCAGCAGCCCCTGGTCCGGCCCGCCCAGAGGGGTGATGAAATCATCTGCCAGCGCCTCATTGCTGATCAGTTTGAACAGATAGGCATCCACCTGGCCACTATTGAGCGGTTCCCGCTGTCCGGGTTCAGTGGTGGTGATTTCAAAGAAGGGGGCCGGCAGGGCTTGGGGAGGGGTGTCGATGAGGGCGTGGAAAGTTACCTGGGTGACTTGCAGGGGCAGATTCTCCGGCCCGGCGCCGGTGCTGCCCGTGGCATTGTTTAACCCATCAAAGTATTGGCCAATCGTTTCCCAATCGTACCGGCCGGTCGTTTTTTCGGCCACGGTTTTTAGGCAGTCACCCTGCCAGCCGGCCTCATCCAGAAATTCGCTGTACTCAATCCGGTAGGCATCGGTCATGGCGCTGTTGCGGCAATCGGTATCGATCAGCAAGCCGGTGTCATCGAGGCCCAGGTAGTTGTCCGGCAGGCGCAGCAGGTAATGCCCCAGCTCGTGGGCCAGGGCGCGAGGCCAATCATCGGCTAAGGGTTCGGCGGCGTTGCCAAAGCGGGTCCAGAGCGGCCCCATCCGCACTTGCCCCGGCAGGTAGGCGCCGGCCAGCACGGTACCATCTTGCAGCGTTTCACTTTCGGGGCTATCTACCACGCCGCCCAGATCGGCGTTGGGCCGCACCCGGTTGCTGGCGTGGATGATGATATCGGCCAGCGGCCAAAAGGCTTTGGCGTGGTAGACCTCGATATTACCCAGGGCCATCTGGCCGTCGCTCAGATCAAACAGTATTTCCGAGGCCCGCTTGAGATCCCGCTCCAGTTGGTTCATATAGGCCGGGTCATTGCGAGCATCCCACTCCAGCGATACGGACAGGTTAAAAAGATAGAGCGACTGGGCCTCATTGCCACGGGGAATGGTCAAGGTTTGGATACCGGGCGTATCAACCTGATATAAGTCCAACCCGGCTTCGGTAGGTCGGACGCTGGTATGATAAAGAGTATATGCGCGGGTGGCGGACACTGGTAGCATAGCTACCAAATTATCCTCCAGATTTAGCTCACCGCGACCCGGCATCAGTCCTTGGTGGTCAGTACGGAAAGGAAGCGGCGTATCGTTGCGATAGACGATGGCCCCTTCAACCGGATTGTTTGTTTCGTCCACCACCTTGATTTGAGTTCCCTGTACACGAAAAGGAAATGTGGTGGCAGCAGCATAAGGCCATTGGTAAGGCCCAGCAACCCCTTTCTCAACGGGATGTAAATCAGGGTATATCTCGATACGAAAGACGACATTATCACTTTGACCAAAAAAACCACTGGCAAATGTGTCCCATTTAAAAATGTGATCTGTACCAGTGGGAAAAGATGAAGCAGTCAAATTCTGTTGATTGTTATTTGCTTCCAGTGTGGGGATAAAGGGACAGCGATTTTGGGGCTGGACTATGGTTTCTGTAGCTGAGGTATTATCTCCATCTTTCACCGCTATTTGCCAGTTACCACCTCCATCTAGCGAGTAACAAGCGCGAATAAATCTTATAAAGCTATTTTTAGGACTAAGGAGGGTAAAATCGACAGGGATGATTAAGTGGTCTAAAATCTCTGGTGTTGAATAAAAATTTGCATTTTGAGTCAATCCAGGTTTCTTTATGTGCACCTGGAATCGGCTGAAACCACCTGCCTTACCTAAGTAAATCCGTGAAAATCCATTATAACCATGCCCCACAAATGCATCAAGATTTCCATCCCCATCTAAATCGCCTAGAGCAACTGAGGTGTTAGAACTGCTATATCCTCCAGGTCCTATACTAGTCGCTCTAAAAAACTTTCCATCTCCACTATTCCACCATACCTTATTAGGCTGACCATTCCAGTTTTTGACAAATGCATCAAGATCTCCATCACCATCTAGATCTCCCAAGGCTACATCAGAACTCCACGCATTCCCCAAGCTGGCTACTTTAGTGAATGTGCCTTTGTTATTAAACCATATTGTATTTGTACTCGCACTATTTCCAATGAAAGCGTCAAGATCGCCATCACTATCTAAATCTCCCAGAGCTACCGCAGAGCTACCTGAATCACCAAGTATCTGACCACTATCTATAAATGTGCCGTTCCCATTATTCAGCCATACTTTATTGGCTTCTCTTCCATATATATAATCATTTGCAACAAGTGCATCAAGATCTCCATCCGTATCTAAATCACCTAAAACTACATCCGTGCTAGCCGAATTGCCTATATTTTGGCCATTGTCTATAAATCTACCGGGAATACCACCTTGAATACCTCCATTATTCAGCCAGACCTTATTAGGCTGCTTAGCATGATTTGTGACAAAGGCATCAAGATCACCATCCCCATCCAAGTCACCCAAGGCCACAGCAGAACTTTTAGAATCTCCTAGACTTTGACTTGTTCTTGTAAAGTCCCCCCATCCATCATTCACCCAGACCGTGTTAGCTTCACTGTTCGCAATAAAAACATCAATATCGCCATCACCATCTACATCTCCCAAGGCTATATCACTAATTGAGCCAACTTCCAGATTTTGTCCACTATCAGCAAATATGCCACCTCCATTGTTCAACCACACTTTGTTGGGACCACTAGAAGTCCTAACGAAGGCATCAAGGTCATTGTCTCCATCTAAATCTCCTAAGGCTATATTTTTAAATCTCTCTTGCTTTTGAGAACTCCTTAACAAAGCACTGCCTCCATCATTCACCCAGACCGTGTTAGCTTCACTGTTCGCAATAAAAACATCAAGATCTCCATCACCATCTAGGTCTCCCAGGGCTGCATCATTAGTTGGGCCACTACCAAGATTTTGTCCGCTATCCTTAAATGTACCTAGACTATTATTCAACCATACCTTATCGAGATCACCAAAAGTATTTCCAATAAAGGCATCAAGATCTCCATCACCATCTAAGTCACCTAAAGTCACTCTGGTACTTTGTGAAGCGCCCAAGTCCTGACCACTGTCACTAAAATTACTCTCACCGTCATTGAACAAGACTTTATTGGGTTCACCAAAGCCGCCGTTGGCCACAAAGACATCAAGATCGCCATCACCATCTACATCTCCCAAGGCTATATCACTGATTGAGCCAACTTCCAGACTTTGTCCACTATCAGTAAAAATGCCACCTCCATTGTTCAACCACACTTTGCTAGGACCACTAGAATTCCCAACAAAGGCATCAAGGTCAGTGTCTCCATCTAAATCTCCCAAAGCTACAGCTTGGCTATCTAAATTGTCCAAATCCTGATCGCTATCGGTAAAAGTAGCATCTCCATTGTTAAGCCACACTTTATTAGGACCACCAGAATTCCCAACGAAGGCATCAAGGGTGCCATTACCATCTAAGTCTCCCAAGGCCACAGCATTACTAGAATCCGGAGATGGGCTCTGATGAATAGAATCCCCGTGAGAAAAAGTGCCATCTCCATTGTTAAGGAATACACTATTTTGTCCAAATTGCCATACCATTAAAGCATCAAGGTCACCATCATCATCTAAGTCTCCTAAAGCTATGGCTCTACCAGGTAGATTAGTTATAAAATACTGTCCCTCAATGAATGTATGGTTACCATCATTCAACCAAACTTTGTTGTGACCATATATAGCTCCTGGGGTGATGGCATCAAGATCACCATCTCCATCCAAATCACCTATTACTACATCCGAACCGCCTGGATTTCCTAAAAACTGACCACTATCAGTGAAAATGGGGCCATTGGCATAAGCTAGGTCAGGTTGTAGCCATAGCCCTATTATCACGGCCAAGCAAGCGGCTGCTGTTAATCGTAGCAGCCGGTTTGGGTAACACCAGTACGCGCCAATTACGGTAATAAGGTTTGTAAAAGTTCTGTGGTTCATCGGAATCCTCCCATCGGTAACTGATTCACTGGAGTAAACCAAAAACGCCCCCGTCCGTGCCTTTTAGTGCAGACACAAGGTGGGAGCGTACAAATGTATGTCGGACAATAATGATTGGTCCGGGGTTAAATTGAAAACAGGGGGCAGTTTTCGCTGCTGGATGCGCCGCGGCGCAGTCAGCGAACCTTTTTTTGAGTTCAAAGCTGGTTTTAACGTTCGGCAGGTTAACGCGGCAGATGTCATAATTCCGGTACACTTATGGTGATTTTCTTCGCTCGGCGCAAAGAAGAAAGTTTCTTTGGTATCAAATTGTTAAA
>JAAEPA010000846.1 GCA_024222475.1 Gammaproteobacteria bacterium
CTAATCATTATCATATTGTGATGACCTGCCATATGTGCTGTAAGGAGTTTAACGCAACATCCGCATCGTGTGGCCTTGGCACTACCTGGCATCTTTTCAAATGCCCACATTGCGAACAGCTACATGCGCGGAAAGCTGCATTTAATGGCAGCTACCCACAAGAAGTCATTGATGATAAGGAGATAATTAAATTATGACGCCAGCTAACAAGTAAGATTGAAAAATCTAAAGCTTTACAACCAGCAAATATGCTGAAATACACTATATATCGAGACATACTCACGGGGATATAGCGCCATATTTAATTAGACTACTTCCGATACTCTTGCTATCCTGTTGGTAACAGTTCCTCTCCCCAAATACACGTTGAGGAGGTACAGCCATGGTGTGGTTTGATTTCGATAACCTTTCCCTGGTCGGTTCAGCCGGCTCGCTCGATGTACTCAACGATGACGAGATCACCCGCAAACTCGCCATGCTCATCGAAGGCGATTGCGAGGGGCTCGGCCCGGCACAAGCGGCCAAGAAATACCAGTTCAGCAGACAACGCTATTTCCAGCTTCGCACCGCTTTCAGGGAACAGGGTGCGCTGGCTCTGCTCAGTCAGAAACGCGGACCCAAGCACAACTATCGACGCACCGATGAGGTGATTCGCCAAGTGATCCGTCACCGCTTCCTCGACCCGGACGCCTCGGCGGAGGTGATAGCTCAAAAGCTTCGCCAGTGCGGTTTGAACATCAGCACACGAAGCGTAGAACGGATCATCGAGCAGTTTGGCCTGCAAAAAAAAACTCCATCGCTATCGTCCCAGCGCTGAGCCCCCCGTCGAGACCCAGCGCACCAAGACGCGTACGAAACCCGAACCTGCCGATCCCACCAGCATCGAACGCGGCGTACGACAACTTCTGGCCGATAAGGTCAATGGCAACCTAGTGGGCCTTTGGCTGCTGGTCCCGGAACACTTGCGGTTGGGGACCTGGGACCTGCTCTGCGGTTGGTCGGAGCAGGACGGTGCACACATCGAGCCCCGACTGGCGCTCCAACTGGTCCACGAAGCGGCGTTGTGCACGACGGGCTTGCGCCAAAAGCGCACGCTCTCGCAGAAAGGATTCGAATTGGCTAATGGGCTCCCTTTTGTGGCCACCGATCAGGCCATACATCAGCTGCTGGGCGCCCATAGCGTGAATGATGCCCAAAGATTGCAAGTCGCCCTGGGCCAAATCCGCCGCGCCTCGGGTCATTACCAGGCCAAGCTACTAGCCATTGATCCCCACCGCGTGTGCAGCTACAGCAAACGCCAGATGCGCCGCCATCGCAACAACGAGGTCGATCAGCCCACCAAGGTAGCCCAAACCTTCTTTGCCCTGGATGCCGACACCGGCCAACCGGTGTGCTTCCTCACCGCCACCTCGGCGCGCACCGCTACCCAAGCAACGCCGGAACTTCTCGATATGGCCGCCCGCGTCCTCAACCCAAAGACAGGCGACACCCTGGTCCTCACCGATGCCGAGCATTTCTCGGCCGAACTTCTCGACCAAGTCCATTCCAAGACCGCCTTCGACCTACTGGTCCCGATGCCCAACTACCCCTCCCTCCAAGATCAACTGCGCAGCATCGCGCCCGAGCAGTTCACACGCCGCTGGGCCGGCTATGCCACCACCCAGCTACCCTACGATCTGACTCACAGCCAAGCCGGGCCCTACTATCAGCTCGTTCAGCGCCAGGGGGAGCGGCCGCAAGATTGGACTTTTAATGCCTTTCTCTCCACCACCAACCGCAATGAAGTCGATACCTTGACCCGCGATTATCCCAAGCGCTGGCA
>JAAEPA010000847.1 GCA_024222475.1 Gammaproteobacteria bacterium
ATGCGAAGGAGCGGCGTATCCACGATTACGGCCGACTGAGTAAAATTACTTGTGGAAACAAGGATCAAGCGAGGGCGCGTGCAATTTATGAAATATCCGGGTTAGGTTGGCGCTTGTATTGCCAGATTATAATACAGTCAAATAACGACACTGGAGTATAGACTTCACCTCTTTGAGGGTAAGAAATCACCTGATGAACAAGGATGTCACATCAATTTTAGTCGTGGATGACACGGAGACTACCCGTAAGCTTCTGACCGGCGCACTCACCGGCAAAGGTTATGAGGTCACATCAGCCGCCAGTGGCTGGCAAGCTATGGAACTTATCGGGCAAAGGCGATTCAACCTGGTACTGCTTGATATCATGATGCCCGATATCGATGGCTACACCGTCTTAAAATCAGTTCGTAATCAACATACCCCCGCTGAATTGCCCATCATCGTGGTTACGATAAAACACGATCCGCTCGATCTCGTCGAGGCCTTGTCCCTCGGGGCGAATGATTATGTCACCAAACCGATTGATTTCCCGATATTGTTTGCCCGAATTCAAACCCTGCTATCACATCAACTCACCGAAAATGAACTCAGAAATACCAAGGTCGATCTCGAAAATAGGGTAGCGAGTCGAACTGCGGAACTTCATCAATTGAACGAAGGACTAAAACACGAAATAGAACAACGCAAACGCAGCGAACAAAATCTTAGAATCGAGATCAAGCAGCGTGAGACAATGGAAAAGGCATTGCGCGGCAGCGAGAGACGCTACCGCGACCTCTACGATCATCTGCCTTCCATGTTTTTCACCGTGGACCCCCAAGGCAAGATTCTGTCGGTAAATGAATTTGGCGCTGAGCAGCTAGGATACACGATTGGAACCTTATTGAATCAACCGTTTAGCTCGCTTTTTAAGCCCAATATGCATGCGACTACCGAGCAATACATCACGACCTGTTTTCAAGACCAAGACACAGTTCATCGCCGGGAAAATCGCAAACTCACAAAACAGGGAGCTGAGCTATGGTTTAGAGATACGGCGCGGGTGGTGCGCGACGTGAGCGGTAAAGACAGCCTCTTTATCATCTGCGAAGACATCACTGAGGCTCGTATACTCTCAGAAAAACTCTCTTACCAAGCGACCCATGACGATCTCACGAGTCTAGTCAATCGTCGAGAATTTAACAAACGCCTGCAACGCATCCTCGACACGACCAAGCTCGATGAGAGCGAACACGCGCTGTGTTACCTGGATCTGGACGAGTTCAAGATCATCAACGACAGCTGTGGGCACTCGGCAGGTGATGAGCTGCTTCGCCAACTGGGTAGGTTATTACAAACCCAAGTGAGAACGCGCGACACGCTAGCCCGCCTGGGAGGCGACGAATTTGGGATCTTAATGGAACATTGTTCCCTTGAGCAGGCTAACCGATTGGCAAATACTGTACGTAAAAGCGTTAAAAACTTTCACTTCACCTGGAACGGTCAACAATTCAGTATTGGTGTAAGCATAGGTCTGCTGCCCCTCACCAAAAACAGCGGCCCAATCTCAAGCGTTTTACACATGGCGGACGAGGCCTGTTACCGAGCGAAAAAGAGCGGACGCAACTGCATCTATGAGTTCCGAGACAACAGTGATATTACACCATGCAAACAAAACGGGCTGCAATGGGGCTTGCATATCGATCGAGCATTGCTAGAGAAACGGTTTGCACTCGACTACCAAGCAATAGCACCACTCAATGGCTATCTGGAGCAAGGATTTTTCTACGAGTTACTGATACGCATGAGAGACCCGCGAGGTAAAATCTTACAACCCAGCACATTTTTATCCGCCGCCCGACGCTTGAATCGATCGGAAGTACTGGATAGATGGGTCATATCAGCCCTCGTTCAGTGGCTGCAGAACAATCCCGCTCAAATGGATCGGTTGTTTCTTTGTTCGATAAACCTTAGCGCCCACTCAATCGCCGCCAAGGAATTCCATGATTTTATCATCCGGTTGTTCGATTCAAGCGGCATCCCACCAACCAAGATCTGTTTCGAGATTCCCCTGGCCACGGCGGCGGCAAACCTCATGGGTAGCCAGCAACTGATCACCTCGCTGAAGGGACTGGGATACAAATTTGCGATAGATGACTTCGGCACTAAACTGTCTTCTTATCACTTAGTCAAATCACTGCCGGTCGACTATCTTAAGATAGATGGCGAACTCATAAAAAATATCGTTAGCGATGAAACAGCGTTGATCATGGCGAAATCGATCAATGAAATTGGTCATGTAATGGACCAGAAAACCATCGCCAAGTCAGTAGAGGATGAACCCACCTACAATAAATTGAAAGAGATCGGTTTCGATTATGCACAGGGTTACTATATTGGCTGTCCTAGCTCCATGGTCAAACTGGCTTCCGACAGACCTCTAGACTGATATCGAACGCTAACACTATTTCAGATCATACAGAGTCTCGTCTACATTCGGGGGTAGGTGGCTACGTCTCAGATCCTTAAGGAACTTTCCGGCGCTTACGGCAAAGGGGTCTTCATGCTCTAAAATATCCCCCATCTCCTCGTCTATCTGGTCAGGGTCTTCACCTGCCTCCATGCGTCTCATCGCCTCCTCCATCCCTGACCCGAGCTTAAGTCCAGTCGTATCATAGAGTTTGCGTATTAATCTCGCGGCGTGTTTTGGATCGTCCTCCTCGACCCCTTCCATCTCCTTGGCCAGTGACGCCAGCGCCCTTTCCATCTTGTCTTCATCAATATCACCCAAGATCTCCTTGGTCTCATCACCGCCCCCCTTGGAGACGGAAAATACCGACAGTTGTTTTTTGAGATCTGGATTTTCGCAGCGGGGACATTTCGGCACCGTTTCGGTGTTGATCTTGAGCGAGAAGAAATTGTAGATGGTATGGCAGTCAGCACAGTAAAACTCGTAGATCGGCATATTTAAAATCCTGGTGCGGTAGGGTTTTTCAATGAGTAGTGATACCCACGGAGCTTATACCGTGATATAAGAACTAGGAGCCTGTCGGACTTAGGACGATCTACTGCGGAAAAGCCGGATTTGGACAGATTTCCCGATCCTTTTCGTTACATGCTACGATCACCTAAGTTCGACAGACTCCTAGACTAATAATTCTACTGACTATCTATAATGACTCCCACACTCAATATTGCTATTTCCGCGGCCCGCGCTGCAGGCAGCATTATAATGCGCCACATCAACCAGATTGCGTCACTATCGGTAAAGGTAAAGCAGCGCAACGACTTCGTCAGCGAAGTCGATAACCTGGCGGAACAGGAGATTATTCGTATCATCCGCCGAGCCTATCCGCAGCATGCCATATTGGCTGAAGAGAGCGGTCACAGCGAGGTTGAGAAAAATGACTATTTATGGATTATCGACCCCTTGGACGGCACGACGAACTACCTGCATGGATTCCCACAGTTTGCCGTATCTATCGCGTTGAAACACCGGGACCGTCTGCAACTGGGTGTAGTATACGACCCCTTCAAAGAAGAATTATTCTGTGCCAGCCGTGGTGAAGGTGCTACCCTCAACAATCGCAAGATCCGGGTCACTAAGATGCCGGACCTTAGTTACGCCCTGATCGGCACCGGCATCCCCTTTCGCCCGGATCAAGACGTCGATGCCTACCTCGGAACACTCAGGGCATTCATACAGGACACCGCAGGGGTACGACGCGCCGGTTCAGCGGCCTTGGACCTAGCCTATGTCGCTGCTGGCCGGTTAGACGGCTTCTGGGAGTTTGGCCTCAACCCCTGGGACACCGCGGCCGGCATCGTATTGATCCAAGAGGCCGGGGGGCTGGTCGGCGATTTTTCTGGGGGACATACTCACTTGGAAACCGGCAATATCGTGGCGGGCAACCCCAAGGTGTTCAAGGCCATGGTTAAGACCCTGAGGCTTCACCTGGTATAGCCGAGAGCTTGAAAAAACAAGTTCTCAAGGTAAAACCGTTCACGGAAATGCCGTCATCCCGGCATGGAAGCCGGGATCCAGTGCCAGGGAGAGGCAGCCATATGACTGGCTAGCGGTTAAGGTTACCATCCATCTTACATTCCGAACCCACAATATTTAGCGCACGAGCTAAAATAAAATAATCTGGATGTTTCATATCCTGAATTCAGGAATATTATTCTTAGTTGCACTATATTCAACCACTTAGGGTTTGAATTGTACACAGCTGACAACCGCTTGATTGGCTGACGACGGATAACCTATTTCAACCGGTTGGATGTCACCAGACTGGTAACGCATCGAGCACCACCTACTTGGGCATTACACAACATCATCTAGAAATTATTCTATAACGTCACGACTTCACTTCCTCCCTACGCCATACACCAAATTTCGTCGTAATCATTGGCAAGCGCTCCATATTATGCTTTTTAATTCCTATTTTTTTATATTTCTGTTTCTTCCTGTCACGTTGCTTGTTTTCTACAAGCTAAATGAATATAGCTCACAGGCTGCAATTAGCTGGTTAGTCATTGCCTCCCTGTTTTTTTATGGCTGGTGGAATCCCACATATATTGGACTGATTGTTTTATCGATTCTGTTTAATTTTATTGTCAGCGAGGTTATGAGCGCCCCCAAGGTGGCCAACTTTAAGAAGCTTTTATTAATATTTGGTATTTCAGGTAACTTATTGCTACTAGCCTACTTTAAATATGCCAATTTTTTTGTAGATAATGTGAATCATATTTTTGAGCTAGGGATATCCTTAGAGACAATCATACTACCTCTGGCAATTTCATTTTTCACCTTTCAGCAAATTGCATTCTTGGTGGACAATTATCAATCAAAGTCGAATGAGCACAGTTTCATTCATTATTGTCTTTTTGTTACATTCTTTCCTCAGCTGATAGCTGGACCAATAGTTCATCACAAGGAGATGATGCCTCAGTTCGTCAAGGGGATCACACAGTCAAAAAATTTCGAGAATCTGGCTGTTGGATTAACTATCTTCTCAATAGGTCTATTTAAGAAGGTTCTGATTGCAGACAACCTTGCGGCCGTGGCTGACAAACCATTCGATGCTGCCGCAGCTGGTGTGATTCTCACTTTTTTTGAGGCATGGATAGCTTCATTTGCTTATGCGTTTCAGCTCTACTTTGATTTTTCTGGTTATTCTGACATGGCTATTGGGATCGCTCGGATGTTTGGAATAAAGTTACCAATAAACTTTAATTCACCCTATAAAGCGACAAGTATTATCGATTTCTGGAGGCGCTGGCATATCACACTATCCAGATTTTTGAAGGATTACCTCTACATACCTTTAGGAGGAAATAGAAGGGGAAACATAAGAAGATATGTCAACATATTTATAACAATGCTTCTGGGTGGGTTATGGCATGGGGCCAGTTGGAACTTTGTTATATGGGGTGCATTACATGGCTTCTATCTCATGTTAAATCATGGATGGAATGGCTTTAAGAGGCTCTTAGGATGTAAAACAGAATCTCATAGTAGATATTATATATTCATTTCTAGAGCAGTTACCCTCTTACTTGTTATTATTGCATGGGTCCCCTTTAGGGCTAAAGACATGCCTACCACAATAAGCATAATGGAGGGGATGATTGGATTAAATGGATTTGTATGGATCAAGCAAAAAGCAGGCAATGCCGGGGATTATCAGCAGTTTTTAATGAGTATTGGGTGGACATTTGAGCATATGGAATTTTTTAGAGGAGTGAATGACCTGATTGTACTATTTGCCGTGGTAGGGCTTGCATGGTGGCTCCCTAACACACAACAAATAATGGGTCGCTATGAACCATCTATTTCACCAGGATATGAGTCTACTCCTAAAGTTTATCAGTGGAATCCCTCAATAGGCTGGGCAATATCCGTCTCCCTCATCTTATTGGTCACAATTCTCTATTTAGATCGAATAAGTGAGTTCCTCTATTTTCAGTTTTAAAGATGCCAGAAAAATATGTAAAAACTTTGCTACTCACAGTTATCTTAGGATTATCTGCTATTGCCTCATTTAATTGGTTTTTTAATCCTTATGAACTTTTTGAACCACCTCGCATTCAAGGAGTTAATGTAGAAAAAAAAGAAGCACGAAATAGGAGAATGTATAAAGCTTATGCTGTAGTAGAGGGAACGTATGATGCTCTTATCCTGGGTTCGTCAAGAGCTCTTGCACTTGATCCTCTACATGAAGGATTCCGTGGACTCAATGCATATAATTTAGCTTTAAGCTGGGGCTCTACATATGAAGCATATAGATATCTTGAACATGCTTTTAATAGTAGTTCAAAAAAAATAAAAACTGTGATACTTCAAATTTCATGTTGTGATGGATTTGGAAAATCTACTTATAAGGGGTTTAATGAAAGCCGATTAGTTAATAAGCCAGGTAAGATATATAGTTTTGATAGGTTATTTACATATCTCAATGATCTAGTGCCTGCACTAATTTCAATTGATGCTTTAAGGGCAAGTCGAGACGTATTTAAGCATAATAAGATAATCAAACATTTAATTCACAACCACAAGATTCAATGGCATAAGGAAAGAGTAAGAAAGGCGGGAGGGCATAGGCAGATGTTTAATGACCTAATGTCTGTCATGCACCCTCGAAAAGAGCACGTTAATAAAGTTATTTCTGCTGGATATTTTGGCTCCATTCTTCATTTTTCCCATAAACATGACATCGAATTAATCGTTTATCTATCTCCTTTTCATGCTAGATATGAAGAGCTTTATAGGTATAAAAGTAATGGAAATATGTCGGACTCTTGGAAACGTTCGTTAATTTTACACAATGAGTCAATAGCAAAAAAACTTAATAGAACGCCATATAAAATATGGGGTTTCACTGGCTATAACTCAGTAACAACAGAGCCTATACCGGGTCCAGGGGATACAGAGAGCACCATGAAATGGTATTGGGAAGGCTCTCATATTACCTCTGATGCGGCCAATTTAGTGTTAGATAGAATCCTTAATTATCAACATAAAAACAGAAACATTCCAATTGATTTTGGTACATTGCTTAATTCATCGGCAATTCAATATAATTTGGATAAAGATAGAGAAAATAGAATTAAGTATCAGAAACAATTCCCTGGTGAAGTAGCAGAAATTCAGAGATATTTAGATGCAAGATTAAACATTGATTGAGCAGCGGTTCCCACTCAAGGACGACTGTCTAACTCGGCTCCCTCTTTCTTTACCGGCATCAGATCGGCCCTGCTCACTCTGAGTAAAAGTATTGAAGTGCTGGCCACGTAGATGGAGGAATAGGTGCCGATCACTACACCCACGATTAGGGCCAAGGCGAATCCGTGAATTACGGCACCGCCAAGTAAAAACAATGCCGATAACACGATCAATGTAGTGATAGAGGTCACTAATGTTCGTGCCAAGGTCTGGTTGATAGAACTGTTGACGATCTTTCGGGTATCAGCCTTGCGCATCTTGCGAAAGTTTTCGCGAACGCGGTCAAAAACGACAATAGTGTCATTCAGTGAATAACCGATGACCGCTAGTAGGGCAGCGAGCACACTGAGATCGAAATCGACCTGAGTGATGGAGAAAAACCCTATGGTAATGATGACATCGTGTACCAAAGCGATCACCGAGCCGAAGGAGAACCGGTACTCAAAACGCAAGCCCACATAGATCAAAATGCCGATGAGGGCATAGAGCATGGCTAGGCCTCCATCTTCGCGCAACTCCTCACCGACCTGCGGACCCACGAATTCAACCCGGCGCACATCCACCGTTCCACCCACCTGCGGCTGTAATATTTGGATGATACGGCTGCTCAGATCCGCACTATTTTCACTCTCTTCGGGCGCCAGACGTATGAGTACATCGTGCGAAGTTCCAAAATGTTGCACAACCGCTCGATCCAGGCCATCCTCCTCCAAGTCCTGCCTGATTTGACCCAGCTTGACCGGCTCTGAGTAACCCAGCTCAATGAGCGTGCCTCCGGTGAAATCGATGCCATAATTCAATCCTCTGAGGGCAAACGAGGCGATCGATAGACATATCAATAAGCCAGAAAGGACCACCGCGTACTTGCGTTTGCCCATGAAGTCTATTTCTGTCTTGCGAGCTAGGAATCGCATGTTTCGCCTTTAATCTGTTGCCTAGATCCTGCAAATGATCTAAGTGTTAATCAACTCGTGGATGAAGAGACTTTAGAAGCCGTTTTCGAACCCATCAGGTGAGTGCGAGACAAGGCATAAATTGGAGAAAAGGCATAGTTTACACGAGAGTAAATGAGCATTTTGAGCCAATCTATAACGCCGTATCGTGCCAGCTGAGGGATTCTAAAACAGCTTCTTATATCGCCAGGCCTGAAATGCGACGACCGCCGTAGATCAGATTGATCACTGCACGCGTTCCCATGATGGCCGTAAACATCGAGGCGAGGATACCGATCGACAAGGTGACTGCAAAGCCCTTTATCGGCCCGGTGCCAAACCCAAACAGCACGATGGCAGCGATCAAGGTAGTAATATTGGCATCGGCGATAGTCGACAACGCCTTGCTGTAACCGGCATGGATACTGGCCTGTGGAGAATTTCCGACCCGCAGCTCTTCACGGATGCGTTCAAAGATGAGCACATTGGCGTCCACGGCCATACCCACCGTCAGCACGATACCGGCGATTCCCGGCAGGGTCAACGTGGCGCCGGGGATGATGGACATGATCCCAATGATAAGTATTAGATTAGCCGCCAACGCCAGATCCGCCACCAAGCCGAACACCCGATAATAAATTGCCATAAAGAGCATCACCAAAACGAACCCGATGACTACGGACTTAAAACCCTGATCGATATTTTGCTGACCCAGGCTGGGTCCAATAGTACGTTCCTCTACGATCTGCATCGGGACCGCCAAGGCACCCGCCTTGAGTAACAGGGCAAGTTTACGGGCCTCGCGCGAACTTTCCAGCCCCGTCACCTGAAAGCGTTTTCCCAGTTGCTCCTGAATCCGAGCAATATTGATGACCTCTTCCACCTTGCGGGTAGTGCGCACCTTCTGCCCATCGCGCACTACGGTCTCGGCCTTGTGTTCGATAAATACGACCGCCATCAATCGACCGACGTTGTCGCCGGAGACCTTGCTGAACAGGCGCGCGCCCTTCCCATCGAGAGTAATAAACACCGCCGGCCCTGCCGTGTCCTGATCGATGCCTGAGGAGGCATCGGTAACATAATCCCCTGTGAGCATCACCCGCCGCTTGAGCAATACGGGGCTTCCATTGCGCTCATGATACAGTCGGTCGCCGATAGGGATGCGTCCCGTTTCCTTGGCGGAATAAGCATCGGCCTGTTCGTCTACCAAGCGAAACTCCAGGGTCGCCGTGGCGCCCAAGATCTCTTTTGCCCGAGTCGTATCTTGAACGCCCGGCAGCTGCACAACCACACGGTTATCACCTTGCTGCTGGATCACCGGTTCAGCAACCCCAAGCTCATTGACCCGTTTCCTCAAGGTGGTGATATTTTGTTGTAGGGCGGAACGCTTGAATTCTAGTGCCGCCGTCTCCTTGATTTTCGCGGTCAACACCCAGGTTTTATCGGACTGAGTTTCTTCGAATAGCAATTCATTGCGATACTGCTCATTGAGCAACTCCAACCCCTTGGTTAAGGAATCGGTATCACGGAACTTAACCGTCAAACCTTGGGCGGTACTGCTTACTCCCAGATAACGAATTTTTTGTTTGCGCAGTTCACCGCGGAACTCTGCCTCATATCGGTTAAGCGCCTGGCGAACCGCCGCATCCATATCCACTTCCATCAAGAAATGAACACCGCCCCGCAGATCCAGTCCGAGGTTCATCGGCTTAGCATTAAGTGATCTGAGCCAGCCGGGGGTGGCCGGAGCCAGATTGAGTGCTACGATGTGCCGAAAATCAAGACTGGTCTTAAGCACATCAGCCGCCTGCAGTTGAGCCTCGGTATCGTCAAAACGCACCATGAGCTTCTCAGGGTCAACCTCGACCCCCCTGACATTCAGCCCCTTGGCTACCAATAGACTGGTAATCTGTTGCTGTAAGCCAGGACCCAGCTCCCCGCTGGAGTGAGAAACCTGCACGGCAGGATCTTCCGGATAGAGATTGGGCAAGGCATAAAACCCGCTCAATAACAAAGACACCAGGATCAGCAGATTTTTCCACCAGGGGTATTGATTCATCATCATAACCGGTGCTCAGATTCTTGTGTTTGAGAGACTAGTTCGTGAATGAGTATAAGGAAGGCTCAAGCGATATGCCGGTCGCAGCATGGCCGAACCGACACCTACTTACGACAGGGCATTGCCGGCGAGTCCTTCCCATGCAGGATGGAGATGCGCATCAAGCCCCTTTGATCGTGCCCTTAGGCATAATCGTGGCCACGGCACTCTTCTGAACCTTGACCGCCACACCTTGCGAAATCTCAATGTGGATAAAACTATCGCCTACCTCGGCAATCTTGCCAAGCATGCCGCCATTGGTGACGACTTCATCACCTTTGGTTAAGGACTCGATGAGCTGCTTGTGTTCCTTAGCCCGCTTGGACTGAGGGCGGATAATCATAAAGTACATGATCAGAAAGAAAATACCGATCATGATGAAAAAACTAAAATCCATACCGGGCGGCGCCGCACCCTCTTGCGCTAAAGCATCAGTGATAAAAAAACTCATGGATGAAAAACTCCTCCGCTGAAAATTGACTATAATCTAGATCCTGCAAGTTATCGCACTTGCAGGATCCAGGGATAATTGAGCCGAATAAAACGTCGTATTATGACACAGTTTTTGGCTTGAATGCGCGTGCGGTATAAAACTGCGCAACAAACTCAGCATAGCGACCCGCCTCTATGGCCTGACGGATCGCTTTCATGAGTTGCTGATAATAATAAAGATTATGCAAGGTATTGAGCCGTGCCCCCAGTATCTCCCGACATTTGTCCAGATGCCGTAGATAGGCGCGAGAATAATGTCTGCAAGTATAACAACCACAGTGTTCATCCACCGCCCGGGTATCGTTGGCGTAACGACTGTTACGGATACGCAGCAGGCCCGTACTAGTGTACAGAAACCCGGTACGTGCATTGCGCGTGGGAATCACGCAATCGAACATATCGATACCTTGCTTGACGGCCTCCACGATATCCTCGGGTTTGCCTACTCCCATCAAATAGCGGGGTTTTCCATTAGGCATATGACCCATCAGCTGATCCAGAACATGTGATCGCTGCTGTTTATCCTCCCCCACGGACAGGCCGCCAACGGCATAACCATCAAATCCGATGTCTTTGAGGCCCTGCAGCGATTCACGGCGCAAATTACCATACATCCCCCCCTGTACAATGCCAAACAAGGCCGCTGGATTTCCGGCATGCGCCTCCTTGCTGCGTCGCGCCCAGCGCAATGAGAGGGCCATGGATTCTCTAGCCTGCTGTTCAGTGGCCGGGTATGGGGTGCATTCATCGAAAATCATAACGATATCGGCACCGAGATCTCGCTGGACCTGCATTGACCGCTCGGCATCCAGATAGACCTCCACACCATCCACGGGCGAACGAAATGTCACGCCTTGTTCCTTGATCCGGCGCTGCTTGGCCAAGCTATACACCTGAAATCCGCCGGAATCCGTGAGTATCGGTCCTTGCCAGTGCATAAAACCATGGAGACCACCATGGGCCCGAATAATCTGCGTACCGGGTCGCAACATGAGATGAAAGGTATTTCCCAGAATGATCCGGGCCCCCGTATAACTCAACTCCTCCGGGGTCATCGCCTTGACCGTGCCATAGGTGCCCACCGGCATGAAAGCGGGAGTGTCCACTATACCCCGATCGAAACTCATTCGACCCCGACGCGCATGGCCGTCTCGCTTGAGTAATTGAAACTCCATTATTGAGTATCCACAACGGTTGGCCGAGCAATCAACATCGCATCGCCATAACTGTAAAAACGGTAACGCCTGTTCACGGCATGTCGATAGGCACTCATCACCCGGGCGTAACCGGCAAACGCACTGACCAGCATCAATAATGTAGATTCGGGAAGATGGAAATTAGTGATCAACATATCGACAACCTGAAATCGAAACCCAGGGGTAATGAATATACGTGTATCACCCTCGAACGGTTTGAGGCGGCCATCGACTGCCGCGCTTTCCAAGGCACGGACAGTGGTCGTCCCTACCGCCACCACCCGACCACCGCGCTCACGGCATTGGGCAACGGCATCGCACACCTGGTGGCTTAAACTGAAATATTCCGGATGCATCCGGTGTTTACTGAGCTCGGCGCTACGTACGGGTTGAAAGGTACCTGCTCCCACGTGCAGGGTGATAAAGGCACTATGCACTTTCGTTTTTGCTAACGCATAGAGTAACGCGTCATCGAAATGCAAACCTGCAGTGGGCGCCGCCACCGCTCCAGGATGACGCGCGTAAACGGTCTGGTAGCGCGCTCGATCCGCATTCTGATCAGGTCTATCGATATAGGGGGGCAAGGGAATATGTCCATAGGCCTGGAGTAGATCCGACACCGGGCGTCGATCCGGAATCTCGAGCTTATAGAACTCACCCTGGCGATCAACCACCCGCAGCCTGAGGCCCCCATCCAGAAACAACATTCCCTCGGGTTTGAGTGGTTTGCTCGCCCTGGCTTGGACCAACAAATGATGGTCTCCGAGCAAACGCTCGATCAATATCTCTACCCTGCCCCCCGTAGATTTTTTACCAAACAATCTTGCCGGAATCACCCGCGTATTGTTAAACACCAGCAGATCACCGGATCGCAGCTCAAGCGGAAGATCCGCAAACCGACGATCCTCGATGTTGCCGGTCTCCCCGTTCAGACAGAGCAAACGACTCGCACTGCGTTTAGGCAAGGGATGCTGTGCGATCAGCTCAGGGGGTAATTTATAGTGGAAGTCGCAGGTCCGCATAGGGCGAGTATTATACCCATGACGGGTGGGCATTTAACCTAAATCCTGCAAAGGATCGTGCTGGAAGCGAAATACTGCTCTGAAATGACTCTATATCGGAAAGCCATTTCTACACGATGCTTGCGATTCCCTGCATTTTCGTTAAACTTGTCGCTCCCTAGCCGGGGTGGCGGAACTGGTAGACGCGCCAGACTCAAAATCTGGTGGTGGTAACACCGTGAGAGTTCGAGTCTCTCTCCCGGCACCATTTATCGATCAATGGCTTACGTGAGAATTAAGGGTGGCATAAGTAGCACGAATAATCATCCGGGACAACAGGCGAGCTAAAAAAGGCAGTTTCACTAGTCCACAGGGGATGTTCCAGCTGGTGAGGATTTGCTCCACCACCCTAGAAGCCTAGCGGCACCAACATCTTTTACTTTTTTTGCAACACGTTGCAAGAATTCGATGCCCCCTCCCCTTCTGTGGCGCCACGACCATTGATATCAACCGCCTCTACTGCTCGCCAATACCTCCTTGTTATCTGGTAACAGCCTCCCTACAACACCCACCTCGTTATCCGGTAACAACCCCGCATCAGGGAGGCGCCCATGAGCAATAGCCCCACACTGTCGAACGTAGAGCGTCAGGCCCGCCGCTACCGCCGAAAGGTGCAGATCGGTGAACTCAAACGCATCGAGGTCACCCTGCCACTGGAAGATACCCTGAAGCTGGGTTTTCTAGCCAAGCATTGGAGATGCACACGAACCAAAGCGTTCAGGCGGGTACTGATCGATGCGTGGGAGAGGGAAGACCAGCCGGTGTGATGGTCTATTCATCGCATTCGCCCCTGCCGTGGAGCCTAGAATCGCCGTTGCTGTAGTGTCTGGAAACGGAGGTAGTGGTGGCACGCAAGATAATGGATTATTATCTTACGGGCTCTGTTGAATATGAAGGGAAATGATATAACTTATTGTTTTTATTAGCGAACTCAATAGCATACAACACAGAAAACAACAGATTACCTTTACCCGGTAGCGAGATAGGTAGCGACGTTTAACACGGGTACCTACGGCTATCAGGAGATAGGGAAACACTTTGGCATCCAT
>JAAEPA010000848.1 GCA_024222475.1 Gammaproteobacteria bacterium
ATATTGCTCAGCGCCGGGATGGCAGTTCAGGCGGGCGGGGATGCCGCGGCTGGAAAGGCCAAGGCCATGACCTGCGCCGGTTGTCATGGGGCAAAAGGTGTGAGTAGCAACCCCTTATGGCCCAATCTGGCGGGACAAAAAGATGCCTATCTCGTCAAACAGATCAAAGCCTTCCGGGATGGTGGACGTAAGGACCCCATGATGGCCCCAATGGTAAAGGCATTAAGTGACAGCGACATCGAAAACCTAGCGGCCTATTACAGCGGCTTATAGGCGTACGCAATCCTGTTGAATTTGGAGATGACGAAGGGGTGATTACTAGCCGCATGCCTGCCATCGCAGGGGCGAGGCAATCTGCACAGGTTACCACTCGGCTCGGTCCGAACTTGCCCTGGACACTTCCGATATTCGTGCTCCTTTCACTAGTCCTGGTGATGCCATTCGCGCAGGCCAGGGAAATGGGCAAGCTGTTCCCGCTGATCACACGCTTTTTCCCCGAGGCAGACCGCTTGGGGAAATTCGAAGGCGATCCACCCGCGGCGGCGGTAGCCAAGGGGGGAAGACAGCTGGGCTATGTGTTGCTCACCGACGAGGTGTTACCCATACCCGCCTATTCCGGAAAACCGATCTCCACCCTGGTGGGATTCAATCTCCAGGGTACGATTACCGGCGTCCAGATCGTGAAACACGAGGAACCCATCCTGGTCGTGGGGATTACCGATCAGGATTTGACCACCTATATCAACCAGTACACCGGCAAGTCCCTGCATGACCGGGTCAAGATCGGCGGCCGGCCCCGCAAGGGTTATGTGATGGTCGATGGAATCACGGGGGCGACCATCACGGTGATGGTATTGAACCGCACCATCATTGCCGCCGCCAAAAAGGTGGCCGCCGCAAGGGGCCTTATCGGAGGGGCACCTCAAGGTCTACAACAGGCTTATGAACGCCACCTCGCGGTAGAGTTCGATGGCCCCCTGGCGGAAGACCCGGTACTCGATCCCATCTGGGCCTATGCCTGGCACAACAAGCGCTTCGAGGCGAGTGTGCTCGCGGTCGCGTTGGGGATTCTATCCCTGATCCTAGTGTTTCAGGACCTGCTGGTACGGCATCGCACTCTGATGCTCTACGTAAGAGACGGCTTTCTGCTATTCACCCTGTTCTTTATCGGCTGGCATAGCCTCGCCCAGCTCTCCGTGGTCAACGTATTCACCTTCCTACACGCCGCGATGCACGGGTTTCGTTGGGACAGCTTTCTCATCGACCCGTTGATATTTATATTATGGGGGTATGTCGCGGTCACCCTCGTCCTGTGGGGCCGCGGTGTGTATTGCGGATGGCTTTGCCCGTTCGGTGCCTTGCAGGAATTGAGCTATCAAGTCGCACGCAAGCTGCGTATACCTTCGCTGGAGTTTCCACAACTGATTCACGAACGTCTCTGGGCCATCAAATATATTGTGTTCATCATGTTGTTCGGCATCTCCATGGGTTCCCTGGAAACTGCGGTGCAATATTCCGAGATCGAGCCCTTCAAGACCACTATGGTGCTGCATTTCCAGCGAGAGTGGTGGTTCGTGGCCTATGCGCTGGGACTGATCCTGGTGGGCCTGTTCATTCGTAAATTTTTCTGCCGCTACCTCTGCCCACTGGGCGCCGCCCTGACCTTTCCGGCCCGCTTCCACATCTTCGACTGGCTGCGCCGTCACCGGGAATGTGGTCGGCCCTGCCAAACCTGCGCCACCGAATGCGAGGTCCAAGCGATCAGACGGGATGGGCAGATCAACGAGAACGAGTGCCATTACTGCATGGACTGCCAGGCAACCTATTGGAACGCCCTTAAATGCCCCCCCCTGGTGGAGAGACGCAAGCGAAGGGAACGGGCTGGGCGCCTGCGCAAGGCCTCAATCCAGGCGAAGAGCGCGCAAATGACCAAGCAGGAAAAAGCCAAAAAGGATAGTTCGCGTGCACGCCCCATAGCCACTCGTCATGCCAATCAACCTCCTACAACCGGATGACTACCATCAAGGCCAGTCTTCCTCAGCTTGATAATCCCCCCCATTGACTTAGGTCAAAGATAGCCTACAAGTCATAGGTGTACTGTCGCGCCCACCCAATCCAGGTAATCGCAGTAAGGGGAGTGGTCACTTAGCGCCTCCTATACTCATAACAATATGTGTGGTAGGAGGAGCTAATTGATTACCCCCTTCGCAATAAATGAGGAGTACAGAGATATGATATCGAGAATGGCCCAAACGACATTGAGCCTCGCTACAGCGGCAGTCCTATCCGCTACGAGCATGGCTTATGCCGCGGAAACCGGAGTACACCCGGGTACCCCAGATGAAGAACTGATGTACAAGGGGGCCCCGGTCCCCCTGGAGGCTCAGAAGCAAAAAACCACCCCCGGGGGGCCGGTTCTCAGCGAGAAGGAATTTGAAATCGCCCAGAAGATCTATTTCGAGCGTTGCGCCGGCTGTCACGGTGTATTGCGTAAGGGCGCGACGGGTAAGCCCCTTACTCCAGACATTACCCTCGAGCGCGGCACCGAGTACCTAAAGACCTTTATCAATTACGGCTCCCCCGGTGGCATGCCGAGCTGGGGAAGCTCAGGCGAGCTTACTGAAAAACAGGTCGACATCATTGCGCGCTTCTTGCAACAAGAGCCACCCACCCCACCCGAGTGGGGCATGAAGGAAATGAAGGAGACCTGGAAGGTGCACGTGCCGCCCGAGAAACTCCCCAAGAAAAAGATGCATAAATATGATGTCGATAACATATTTTCGGTGACCCTGCGCGATGCGGGACAGGTGGCACTCATCGATGGGGATAGCAAGAAGATCATCACCATCATAAATACCGGCTATGCCGTTCACATCTCCCGGTTATCGTCTTCGGGCCGTTTTCTAGGCACCATCGGCCGCGACGCCAAGCTCACTGTGATCGATCTGTGGATGGATCCGCCGCAGACCATAGCGGAGATCAAGGTGGGACTGGAAGCGCGTTCGGTGGAGACCTCCAAGTTCAAGGGCTATGAAGACAAGTATGGTATTGCCGGAACCTATTGGCCCCCTCAATTCGTAATCCTCAAGGGTGATACGCTAGAGCCCCTGAAGATCGTCTCCACCCGGGGAATGACAGTGGATACCCAGGAATACCACCCGGAACCGCGGGTAGCCGCCATCGTCGCCTCTCACCAGCATCCGGAATTCATCGTCAACATCAAGGAGACGGGTAAGATTCTACTGGTGGACTATTCGGATATCAAAAATCTGCAGATCTCCACCATCGACGCCGCACGCTATCTGCATGATGGCGGTTGGGACAGTACCAAACGCTATTTCCTGACCGCGGCCAACAAGTCGGACAAAATCGCCGTCGTCGACTCCAAGGAAAGAAAACTCACCGCTCTAATCGATGTCACCAAGATCCCGCACCCTGGTCGCGGTGCCAACTTGAAGGATCCCAAATACGGGCCCGTCTGGGTAACCAGCGCCCTGGGCAATGCCAATGTCACTTTGATCGGTACCGATCCGGCGAAACATAAAAAGCATGCCTGGAAGGTCGTACGAACCCTGGATGGCCAGGGCGGCGGTTCGCTGTTCGTAAAGACCCACCCCAAGTCCAAAAATCTTTGGGTAGACGCCCCACTGAACCCGGATGAAAAGATCAGCCAATCGATCGCGGTGTTCGACATCAACAATCTTGACAAGGGTTTTAAGGTATTGCCTATCGCCAAGTGGGCCAAGCTCGGTGAAGGTCCTAAGCGCGTCGTTCAGCCGGAGTACAATAAAGCTGGAGACGAGGTCTGGTTTTCCGTATGGAGCGGCAAGGAGCAGGAATCCGCCATCGTCATCGTGGACGACAAGACCCGAAAGCTGAAACATGTCATCAAGGACAAGAGACTGGTTACCCCGACGGGTAAATTCAACGTCTATAACACCACGCATGACGTCTACTAGGACCTTTTAGCTTTAAGAAGCTGTTTTAAAGTTTCTCAGGTGAGTGCGAGACAAGGTATAAATCGGTGAGAAAGCGCAGTTTACACGGTAGTAAATGAGCATTTTAAGCTGATTTATAACGCCGTATCGTGCCAGCTGGGGGCTTTAAATCAGCTTCTAAACTTCAAGGCATGGGCAGGACTTCATTAAGTCCTGCCTTTTTTTTGGCGCGACAATCGCCTGGTGGTGAGCAGTGTCGCGCATTCAATCTCTCTGAGAAGCCATTCTTTCTCTAGCTAAATTCTACGATTGAACTCGTAAGTAGAAAGCGCCCGATTATCCAATACAGATGGCATGAATATACAGGCAACGCCTAGACCTCGCTAAAATCCTCAAAACATTGGTGAACGTTATCGTTTAAGCAGGGTTTGATGAAAAAGAAAATTCTTCCGTCACAAGCGCGTGTAGGGATGTATATTGATTCCCTCGGCAAGGATTGGATGGAGCACAATTACCTGCGCAGCTGCTTCTTGATCAAGAACGAAGCAATGCTGGCCAAACTCAAATCCAGTCAGTTGAAAGAAATCGCCATTGATACGGAAAAGGGGCTTGATGTAGAAGAAAAAAAGCCGGATACGCCCAAGCCAATGCACAAACCTGCCGAAAAACCGGTTACGCCGGCCTTTCCCCAGACTACGGGGGCGGATATTCAGCAGGCGAAAATGGCTTACAAAATGGCTTCCCAGGTCATCCGAGATTTAATGAACGATGTACGTTCAGGGAAAGCACTAAAACCGGAGCAGGCGGCAAGTTCAGCTGAACAGATTATCAAGTCTATTGATAGTAATCCGCACACGTTGACGGCTGTTACCCGAATAAAAAACCGTGATGAATATACTTTTCAGCACAGTGTGGGCGTCGCGACACTACTGGCCGGCTTTGCGAAAGAAACTTACAGTAATTCAGCGATTGAAGAAATTACCATCGGCGGAATCATTCATGACATTGGCAAGATTATGGTGCCGGACAGTATTCTGAACAAACCCGACAAGCTGGAGGGTGATGAATTTATCATCATGAAAAAGCATGTGACTTACAGTCGCGAGATTCTCGAAAAGTTTAATAATTTCACTCGTATGCAAATCGATATAGCCTTGCTTCATCATGAACGACCTGATGGTATGGGTTATCCGCTAGGATTGAAGGCTGAAGATATCTCTGAAATAGGTGCAATGGGTGCGATCATTGATGTTTACGATGCACTATCCACCCGGCGAGTCTATAAAAAAGCGTGGGAACCATCTCAGGCACTTAAAAGTATGTTGGAATGGGGCCCGGGACAGTTTAACCAACCGCTATTACTGCGCTTTATCAAGTATCTCGGTGTCTACCCAGTGGGCACCTGGGTGCTGCTTGAAAGTAACCGTGTCGGTTTTATTCTGTCGCAGAACGAGGATAAATTAAGACCTGTAGTACAGGCCAATCTCGAATTAAAAACCCGTCGCTTAATGAATCAGGAAGTGGATCTTTCCGCAATCACATCAGACGCCATCAAGGGAGTAGTTTCGCCGCAAGCTTATGGCCTTAATGACGATTTTGTGATTTGACAACCCCTGTTCCGGGACAATCATTGGGTGCCATTTGGTCAACTCATTTCATCTACATTCCTACCGGCTGCCATCCACCCGCTGCATTTCACCACGCCATGTGAGAATCCGTTGATCGGTGGTCACGCATGCAGCCTGCAAGCCAATGGCCGTTGCCACAATTATTCTGTCGGCAGGGTCGGCATGGAAATTAGATAATTCAGCGGCTTGAATTCCGACTGCCCCATCGATCGGTATTTCTTTAAGTCCCATTTCAAGCAATTCCCGGCGCCATCGGTGCAATGGAGGAAGATCGATTCTGTCTTTGATCCGCAGCATAGCCAACTCCCAGAAGCTAATGGCTGAAACACCTAGTCTGTCTGCCTCGAAGGCCTGCTCTATCTTATATCGGGCGTTTTTACCGAGTTTATCGCTGCCTTGGTCGAGCCAGACAAGGACATGGGTATCGAGCAAAATCACGTCATTACTTCCCACTCGGTATCGATCGGCGAGATGATATCTCCCTTGACCTTGATCTCACCCTTGTGCGCACCATATAGTGATTTAGGTCTTTTCCTCACAGGGACCAATTTGCTAACGGGCTTGCCGTTTTTGGTGATAATGATCTCTTTACCGGTTTTCTTGACTTCATCCATCAATTGCAGACACCTTGCCTTGAATTCAGATGCCTTTATCGTTTCCCTTTGCACAGCGTTGTCTCCCGCATTTGATATATCATGGTCATCACCATAGTCATGACTATATAACCTGTCAAGTTTCAGCAATGCCTAAAGCTTGATCTAGATCAATGCTTTCCCCCCCAGATTTGTGTTCCTATGGATAATATGGATAATATTGCCGTCTGCAGGTGATGACACCAGTGGATAAGCTTGATTCAGTCTCCCACCTATCCTTTCCATAAGGAAAATGAAAGTGACTAACAAAAACAATGTGTTGCTGGCTCTAGCAGTCCTACTGCTGAGCTTACCGTCGGCCCCCTTCGCCAAACCGGAAAGCGGTCTGAGTTGTGTTAACTGCCACAAAGAT
>JAAEPA010000849.1 GCA_024222475.1 Gammaproteobacteria bacterium
AGCACCGCTGTAGCCGGTTGCCGAAGCAGCACCGCTGTAGCCGGTTGCCGAAGCAGCACCGCTGTAGCCGGTTGCCGAAGCAGCACCGCTGTAGCCGGTTGCCGAAGCAGCACCGCTGTAGCCGGTTGCCGAAGCAGCTCCCCTGTTGCCGGTTGCCGAAGCAGCACCGCTGTCGCCGGTTGCCGAAGCAGCTCCCCTGTCGCCGGTTGCCGAAGCAGCTCCCCTGTCGCCGGTTGCCTTGCTTGGTTGGTTGTCCCCAATAACTGCAGACTTTTTCAACCACTTGGCGTTGTCAAAAACATACTTGACTGCTGACTGTATCAGTTCATGCAGGTGCAGTTCTGCCTTGATAGTGATTTGGCCTGACGCTATCTTAGTGTCTGTGTCGTGAGTTGCCGTTTCGCCGCCAGTTTCAACCACAGCAAATTTACTGCAGCCGGGTGCGTAATAGTTGAAAACGTCCAACGGGTGCAGGCAGGAATGAAAGCCGCTTTCACAAACTGTTATTTTACCTTCGTGAGTGTAAGATTTACCAATTTCGTACTGGAAATCCCTGCACTTCCAATTCAGGTCAAACCCCTTGTATGCTATGATTGGTTTGGATTTGGTCATCACGCGCGCCTCTCATATTCAGCAATCAAGCTGGCCTCAATCTCCGCATCTGTCAGCGGAATGAATATGCGCAGGCTTTCCAGCATTTCACGCACCTTCCGGCGATGCTCATTGTCAAGCTGTTCCTGCTGTTCAGTGTGAGCCATGCGGCGCACTGGATATTCAACACAGGCATCAACTCCATTCATGCCTTCCCACGAGACGCTCATGACATCCCAATCGTCAAGCGTAAAATCGACGTCGCCTGATGCGTTGACATATTCCGAAAAGTCGGCATGAATTTCAACGATTGCATCTTCTGCAATTACGGCTTCGCCAGCTTTCAGATGTGTTGTGATTTCATGTTGCATGTGGTTTTTCCTCGTTTCTGAAATTCTTGAGTGGCCTATTTTGAATCGTTGAAAATTTGACGATGTGCGGCAATCAATGCCATCTCATCATCGGTGAAATTGGGCTGCGACTGATCAACCCCGATTAACGCACCTAAACTGCATTGCAATGCCTCACAGAGCGACAAGGCCAGATCTAATGTAGGATTGGTCGAGTGTCCTTTTTCCAAATCCCAAACATGCGCCTTAGAGCAACCAACACGGTCGGCCAGCCCTTGCAACGATAGACCTAGTTCTGCTCTGCGCTGTTTCATGTACTGGCCGATATGTTCAATTTCTCGCCGAGTATTCATCCTCGTGGCCTCACTTGGCTGTTTCGGTAGTGTTCAATTGGCGATATGGTTCGGGCTTCAAATCTGCCGTTATTCCACATCCATGCCCGCCAACATTCAGGGCAATATGCACCCTTGCCGGATGCTTGCCAGCAGTCATGAAATTCACGTTGACAGTTTGGACATTTTCTCAACATCATCCGTCCGGCCCTTATTGAATCGTGTTGTCGAGTGTTTTTCGCGCATTATTTACTTCGTCTACAAATGCCTTGAACGCCTCGATCTTGCGAAGTTCGTTTTCGGCTTGGGATAAATGGCGATGCAATCTTTTGATCGCATCGCAGGCAACGGTCACAGTTTGCTGGTCGTTGCCTGCAATGCCGTATTTACTGATTAAGGCATCTAGTTCTAACGGGATTTGCAGATAGCTGAGATTTTTCCCCATGTTGCTGGCCTCTGTTGGTTAACTGAATTTGTAAAAACACCCTACATTATAAAATATCATATTGTCAATAGTTTTGTTGACTTTGTAAAAATGTATGCTAGTATGCAGACATGAAAAACACACAGACAAAAGCACTCTCGCTAAAAAACGAAACCGTGGAGAGGCTGGAAGCCTGGATGGCGAAGCAGCCAGCAAGGCCGAAGGCCTCTGCTGTTGTTGATTCCGCAATCAATGGATGGCTGGACAAGCACGATGGCTCAAGAACCACAGCAAATGAAATGCAGCGCATGACGGACATGGATCGCAACAATAAGGTCATGCCTGATGACTAGGGATGTGATGATATTTTTAAACGATGCCGAACGGATCAAGTTTGCTGGTTACCTCGAACAAGATGCTCAATCAAATGAGGGATTGATTGAGCAGATGGAAAAATTGCCTGCCCTTGACGCCGTGATTAAAAAGAAACGGGTCGAAGTGATGGCCTGCCGCGTTGTGGTGCAGATGCTTCGCGGTGTTGAAACGCAAACCATCAAGTAAGGATCGAGAACATGAGCGGAGCTGACATAGACGAAACTGAATGGAAATGGCGTTGTCGAGATTGTAGGGGGAAATTGCAATGGATGTATTCTGAATGCACAGCTTGCAAAACTACTGAGATTGCCAAGGCAGATCGAATGCTGATTGCTTTGGGCCGATCAATAGCGCCGCAGATTAACGAGGCTTTGTCAAAACTCAAACTGCCAAAATAGGATCAAAAAACTGACCATTCATTACCACGGAACACCACTCACCCCAAGGGTCATGTTACATCGCATGGCGGGCAAGAATTTCTGCGTTTCATTTGCAGACCCCAGAGACGCAGAAACATGCGCACAGATAGGCCAATCTGTGATGTGGGACAATGGAGCTTACAGCCTATACACAAGAGGTAAAACTGTTGATTGGGGTTTATATTACAATTGGCTAGAGCCGCGTCTTGGACATCCTCATTGGGCAGTAATTCCTGACGTAATTGGCGGCGACGATGATGCAAATCTTGAATTGGTGCGTCAATGGCCCTTTCGTCGGGAGTTTTCCGCGCCTGTCTGGCATATGGGAGTTTCACTAGACATTTTGGCATATCATGCAGATGAGTTTGGAAGAATTTGCTTTGGTTCATCTGGGGCATTCTGGCAAGTTGGTTCTGAAGCGTGGTCTAGGCGATGCGACGAAGCGTTTAATTTTTTGGCTCAACGCGGCGCAATGCCGTGGGTGCATATGCTGCGAGGCATGGCCGTTTCTGGAAAGCGTTGGCCGTTTGCGTCCGTTGATAGCGTTAACGTAGCTCGAAACTATAAGGATACAAATGCTTGCCCAGAGGCAATGGCCAGAACAATTGATGCGGTGCAATGTCCGATTAGTTGGCACCGGCAACCTGAACAAATGGAATTGATTGCATGAAATGGTTTTCTCTGATTGGTTTTTTGTTGTGCATTCCTGCTGCTAATTGGCTGATCGGGAATGTGGGAACGACATGCATTCCTAACGGACCTTGTTTAATACCAGTTGCACCGGGCCTATCTGCACCGTCGGGCGTTCTGATGATTGGTTTGGCACTGGTGCTGCGTGACGTGGTGCAGCAAACGCTAGGGCGCACATGGGCAATGTGGGCGATTGTTATTGGCGCTGCTTTATCCTGGTTGCTTGCGTCACCATATTTGGCACTGGCGAGCGGTGTTGCATTCCTGCTGGCAGAAGGCGCAGACATGGCAGTTTATACACCTTTGCGGAATCAGGGACGAATTATAGCGGCTGTATTGTTGTCGGGTGTTGTCGGCAGCATTATTGATAGCGCCGTTTTTTTATGGCTGGCATTCGGTTCGCTTGAATATATAACCGGTCAAGTTGTTGGTAAAATGTGGATGACTGGCATTGCTGCCATTGCGCTTTCCACATGGATTTTTAGAAACGCTAACAAACACTAAGGGATCGACCATGCATATCGTTCGAGTTCCAGGCTGGCTGAATTTCGATTTTGGCGTAGCTGAATATTACGGCTACCGGTGGGGTCTGTGCATCGGGCCGAGTATAATTTTTTTGTTTAATACCAACAAATGAGGATGAGACAGGTATGGACACTCACAGCACCGAACGCGGGTTTTTGGTTGGGGAATTTGAAGACGCTAACGGCGAGGTCTGCACGATCCAGGAGAGCAGTGCAGCCCGTAGTGAAGGGTTGATTTGGCTTGGTTGCAAGGAAATCGGATTGCGTAAGCTTGTGCCGTATCAGGGGTGGTCTGACGTGGAGCTTGAGAACAACAACCCAAACGGCATCGCTCACACGGCCAATAACCGGATGCACTTAACTCAAAGCCAGGTTCAAGAGCTTTTACCCACGCTCCAATATTTTGTTGAGCACGGGCGTTTGCCGAAACCAGATGAGTCAACATAGGATCAAAAACCATCAACCGCTTAGAGCAAATACAGAAGCTAGAACGCCGAATTCACAAGCAGCGTGTCGAGCTTCGGTGGTGGAATAAATTGATTGATATGTACGATAGCAATTGGCGACGGATGGCACTTGGTTATAGGAAGCAATTGGAAGACGCCGGTATAAAACCAAACCACTGTTGGAGTCCACTTTACAGAATTCGTAACATCAAGTGAGGATCGAGAGCATGGACGCGACAATAAATTGGCAACGGTTTTCTGAACACTTTAAAGAGGCCATGCGGTACAAGCGGCACTCAGTCAGAGGCGTTGCTAGAATGTGGGGATGTTCGCCAACAACAGTTAGCAATCTTAGGCAAGGCAAAAGTTCGGCGTCCGCTTCAGTGTTTTTGACTGCCTGCATGTATGCGGATCAAAGCCCGGTATCTTATTGGCAAATGAACAAGTAAGGATCAAATGGGCCAGTGGTGAAGTGTCTCGGAATACAGCCTTAGACCGCTTATGCTATCAGATTGACGTTTGCTGTTCGGAACAATTTGTAAGCCACTGTCCAGCCCGGTAAATGAGACTGAAACGGGTAGTAAAACCACCAACCAAGGATGCGAGAGCATGACAAAGGAAGGCGAAAAGTTAATCAGCGCAGCTAAAGAGGCTGTCAGAATTATGCAAGATACGGACATTGTGTTCATAACTCAGCAAATGGCTACAGCGCAACACGTCGTAAACAGGCTGAGAAGTAAAGAGCCTTTGACTGCGGAGGAAATCACAACCGGCGTTAGATTGACGCATGAGGAATATATCAAACTTTTTGACTTAGCAGTCTATGGCGTGTCGCAGACAGATGAACACTAAAGGATCGAGGGCATGCTTTCAATGAGCGAACGTGAAAAATTCATGCATCATCTGAACGGTGAAATAAACTCACATCGTTCACTACTTGGTGAAATAAACTCACATCGTTCACTACTTGGTGAAATAAACTCACATCGTTCACTACTTGACGCAATGAACAGAATGAGTTGGCCGATTGAGATTGAGAAAAAATATAAAAATGAACTTCTGGCGATGCGCGTGGTTCTTGACATGCTGTCATCCGTTGAAATTCAAACCATCAAATAGGGAACAAAAAGGGAGCGCCTGAAATGCTAAAGGTATCGGTCAAGGACTTGATGTGGGACTTCTTTCACATCGGGTTCAATATGTTTTTGGTTGGTGTGTCCCTTGGCTTGATCATTCCAAAACTGATTCAATGAACACCAATCGTAAGGAGCGATAAACTATGGAAGCAGTCCGCGATATCATAGACATAGTAACGACGTTCATAACGGTCGCCGCCGTTATCGCGTTAGGTTTTGTTGGCTATGCGTTCACTGCTGTTGTTTACGCATCTCCGCTAATCCTGGTGCTTTGGCTGGCGGGCTGGTTATCATGACAAATTGCGACAGCAGAAGTTTGCTGTCGCAGGCCGGGCGTGTTTTCGCCTCCCCACACGCTCGGCCACTTATTGTCACGCTTATTCGACGTTAGCGTGACAACCATAGCCGGGCGGGGTCCTAACCCCTCTCACCCTGCCCGGCGCAATTAACGAGGATGACAAGTGAACACGTATGACGCAAAAGCCAATGGAGTCGGTTGTTATCACGACTGGATTAACCATGAACGGGCCAAGCTATTGCAAGAGCGTTGTCCTGCTGCAAAGCGTGTTGTCGTTATTGGTAACTGTGATCTGTACGAGGGTGATTGTCTTGAGGTTATGAAGGCTCTGGAGCCGGTTGATTGCGTGGTTACGTCTCCACCATATGATGATTTACGAGACTACGGCAGCGATTATGATGGAGTAGACTTATTCGCTGCTATTTCAACAATATCAGACAAACTGTCAGATGGCGGCGTTTGTGTTTGGAATGTTGCAGACGGAACAATAAACGGTTCTGAATCTGGCACTTCTTTCAAGCAGGCACTTCATGCGATGGACTGCGGTTTAAGGCTTCACGACACCATGATTTACATCAAAGACAATGTAAATTTTCCAGAGTCTACAAGGTATTTTTCGGGGCATGAATTTATGTTCATATTTTCAAATGGTGCACCAAAAACATTTAACCCTCTTATTGACAGGCCGAACAAATGGGCTGGCACAACCATGCACGGCACAGATCGTCAACCCAATGGTTCAGTCAAACAAATTAGCGGAATTGGAAAGACGATAAAACCTTATGGTATGCGTTTTAATTGGTGGCGCTTAACGAACAATAACAACCCAACAAGTCACCCTGCTCCAATGCCGTATTCAATGGCACATGATCACATTAAGACGTGGACAAATACGCAAGAAACAATCCTAGACCCATTCATGGGCAGCGGCACCACAGGCGTTGCATGTGTAAAACTTGGCCGGCGCTTTATCGGAATAGAGCTAGACCCTGGATACTTCGACATAGCTGTTAACCGCATTCGCAAGACATCCTATCAACCGGATTTATTCGTTGAACAGCCAGAACCTAAACCAGTTCAAGAGGACCTGGATCTATGACTGATAATGTTGACAACGCTGAATCAATGGCTAAAATGAAACGAGGCCCGACAGCTTGTCATTGTCGGACCTCGTAGAATACCTGTAACCTTTAGGAGAAGAACAGGCAATGTTTGAAAACGAATTTACCCCACATTGCAGACTAACGCAACCGTCAGGTTGTGCATTATGAGTTTGCCTTACATGCCATTCTTTGTTGGTGACTATGAGGGTAAAACCGCACACCTGACGCTTGAAGAGGATGGCGCGTACAATCGCCTCTTGCGCCTATGCTGGCGCACCCCAGGCTGTTCAATTCCCGATGAAGACGCATGGATACAACGCAAGATGCGCGTTGATGAAGACACCATGAACAATGTTGTCAGGCCGATAATTTCCGAGTTCTTAAAAACCGGAAAAGGTAGGCTTTTTTCTGAGCGACAAATGGAAGAATTTATTAAGGCAAAAAACAAACATAAAAAACGTGTTGCAGCAGGCAAAAAAGGTGGCCGTCCGTCTAAGCCATTGAAAAATAAAGAAACAGGGGAAACCAATGCTTCTGATTTGCTAAAGCCTAGCCTAAGCAACCATAACCATAACCATAACCATAGTAAAAAGGTAATAGTAGAAGAAACTATTACCCAAAAAAAACGCGGTTCCCGTTTGTCTGATGACTGGTTTCCAAAGCCAGAAGATGAGTTTCTAAAACCCTACAATCTCACACCAGATCAGCTTCAAAACCACTTTGACTCATTCAGGGATTACTGGATGGCAAAGCCGGGCAAGGACGGTGTGAAGCTCGACTGGCAAGCGACGTGGCGCAACTGGATACGAAACTCACGACAATCACGATCAAAACAAAATGGCAGATCCACACGGTCAGAAATCAACAAGGCTTTGTACGAGGCAACAACCGAAAGGTCAGAACATGAACCGGAGAGAACAATTCGCCCTGGTCTTGAAATCATTCCCGCAAGCAAGTGACAGCGCCGAGGACATGGCGGGCCTGATTGATGTTTACGAATACGCATTTCAGGGCATTTCTGATGTAAACCTGCAAGCAACTGTAAGGGCTTTTATTCAAGGCGAGTGTAAGCGGAACAATGCATTCAGGCCGTCGCCGGCTGAACTTGCAGCTTATGCCAGGCCAATGCAGATCCGTGAGGATAGGATTAAACAAGCGTCAAACCGCATCGAAGGTCAGAAGCAGATAACAAACGACTGGCGGGCCAAACTTTCTGAAAAACAGCACCGGGCGCATGTTGAGGCAAGGCTAGGTACAGAGGCACAGCGCAAAAAACAAATCCCGGCAATGGACGAGGCGGATCCTAATAGGCCTAAACCCTGGATGGACCCGGCTGAAATGAAAACCAGTTCCATGAGCATACGCCGCGAACTTGCGGAATCCGGCGAGCCTTTGTTTCCAGAAGACGCGGATTTATGATCAACCCCAACAAGTGAGGAATAGCTATGACAGACAAATCTGAAAATAAAGCTGACGTAATCGTACACTGGTCAACTGGCCCGGTGTACTGCTGTCTGAAACACGCCGAAGGGCTAATAAAGATTGGGAGTTTCTTGGGCGCGCACACTCCCGTTGAACCGTATTCTGGCAACGAGCCATGCTATAACTGTAAAAATGAACAGATTACGAGTGAGGGCACCCAATGACCACAGCACCAGGACGTCTGAACACTCAAAAACTGACTGACCAGCAAACAGACACCATGCGCCAATGGCACAAGGCCGGCCAGACATATCAGCAACTATCATGGTTTTTCAAAGTGTCCGTGAATGCAGTCCGTTACCAGTGCGACGATACTCTGAGAGAACGCAAGTTGGCGGAAAAAAGAAACGGTATTCGTCGGGCGGATGTTTTCGGTGTTGGTCGAATGCCGCCAGCATCTGAAAGGCGGAAGATTGATCGGGACGCCATGAATCTAAAACGTAAGATACCAAAAGACACGCGGGAAATTACTGGCGTGTTGCTTGGTGATCCCCTTTTTGAGCGCAGTGCACTTTACGAGAAACAGCGTGGATCAAATCTGTGACTGAAATAACCGAAACACCGCGCACTGCCAGGCTGTACAACCTGAGCCTCAAATTAACCGCGGCACAATTGAAACTCGCGTCACAACTCTGGCGGCACGGTTCTGGAACTCAGGAAATTGCAGGTGTGCTGGCTATGCAGACGAGGAACAGGGAATTCCCAGAACACAGGGTCTATAATTCGCTTGATCGCATCAAGAGGCAGAAACCATCATGACACTTACCGAGAAAATTGAAGCAAATGCAGATTTGACATTGTGGGCTGTTCACATTATCGGACCTGACGAGATATTAGCGGCCCCAAATCACGCTGTGGCGGAAATTCACGCTAGAGAGCTAAATAAGGCAGTCCATAACCGCGTTTCATGGGATGACGAAATATTATGTTTTGCGTATGCAGTGCCGTGGCCGCACAGTGCAGACGATCATGCGAAAGCGGTTAAGAAAGGCCAGAAATGAACAATGTAATTCAGCTTGGAGGCGTCACACGCTTGAATCTATCACCAGACCGCGTTCTGAAAAATGCCATAGGCCAGTTTGATGATGATGGCGTGGTGATAATGGGCTATGATAAAAATGGCGATACATATTTTGCGTCGTCTATAGCTAATGGCGGCACGGTTCTGTGGCTCCTTGAGAATTGCAAAAAGCGATTACTGGAAACCAAGGATGATTTATAAAACCACGGCAGAAACCATGACAAAGGCAGGACGTAAACGTAAGACAGGCATGCGGGAGTCAAACGGACGCATTCAACGCGCTCCGGACTACGCCAATCAACAAGAGGCCGATACTGTCTCGGTTGGTGTGCAAGCGCGTGTCCTGCACCTCGACGCACCAGATAAACAGGCGCGTGATCCAGACTGGGGCCATACGCTTGGCGTTCTCAGGCTCAAGAACATAATCGACAAACGCCAAATGGACGCTGGCAACTTCTACATGGATCAGTACTTCAGGTATGTATGGCTAAAAGGCTTCCCCCCTAGAAACCCGAAGGTGGCCGCATATGCCGAATTGATTGCCGGCATGTCCTCAAGCCATATTCACGATGACGACACTGTAAAACGTGCAGAGGCCCGCCTTAATGACGCACAGACAGCAGTTATAGACGCTCTTGGTATTCAGCAGTCAATTCCAGCCTTCAGCGCACTGGAGAAGTTCGCAATCAACCAGGAACATTATGGACAATGCACACCAGCCAGAGCAGGGCCTTTGAAGGAGTGCCTTAATGCGCTGGCGCGGCATTATGGAGTTTGAAAATGTTTGGTTCGGTTTTTGGTTCGATTGTTCAACGCCGCTGTGAATGTGCAGCGGAAAAAGCAATGCAAGAGGTTCGGCAACAGCACAACCAAGCGATGATAGAGTTTTATTTGCGGCGTGATTTGTTGCACAAAAAACTTATAGCAGCAGGCGGTCCAAACTGGCACATGCGCCATGTCCCGTTAATTGTTCTTGATAATCGCTTGCAATAAAATTGACAAATCACTGCAAATATGCAATGTCGGAAATGCAGGGTGAGAAATAGGCCCTACAGAATCCAACCCGTCTCCGGCATTGGCTAGGGGCGGGTTTATAATTTCAAGAGGCTACAAATGGCCGGCATATTTGATGGATCATATCTTGGCGTCCCGGTAACCGGCATATTTGACACCTCCATATTTGACACGTTTGATGGTGTTATTACAACTGGCTGTACAACGCTGACAGATACAATCGCCAGTAGCCAGGCGTCGCTCACCAGTACAGCCGCTATTCAGGCAGCACTTACAACAACAAGGATATGCGAATAATGACTGCATCTCGCGTATATCCAGGAACAACAGTCACATTGCAGACAGTCGTCAAGGTAGGTGACACCGCAACGGACGCCTCAGCAATTACGTTCAAGTGGAAATATGGCAACCGAGGCGTTGAAACGTCCATTACACCCACAAGGGCCTCAACAGGCACATATACAGTTGAATTCACACCGTTGTATTCCGGGAACGTCTACTACAGGTGGGATACTGAAGGCTCACTGAACACAGCCAAGGACGGGGTTTTGTCCATAGCAAGATCAGAATTTACGGTGAGTGCCTGAGATGCCGACAAAGCGGCAAACCAAAAGCAGCTTTTACCCTTACAAACAGGCAAGCATTTCAGATTTAATCCCATACGCTCGCAATTCCAGAACACACAGCGAGGAACAAGTAGCGCAGATAGCCGCATCAATAAGGGAGTTCGGATTCACCAATCCTATCCTGGTTGACGGCGATAATGGCATTATAGCTGGCCACGGAAGGCTACTGGCCGCGCAAAAGCTCGGTTTAACAGAATGCCCGGTAATTGAGCTAAACGGCCTGACAGACGCTCAAAAGCAGGCTTATATCATTGCAGACAACAAGCTGGCGCTTAATGCTGGTTGGGATACTGAAATGCTCGGCATTGAGTTGGGCGAGCTTGCAGACACAGGCTTTGATTTATCGCTGGTTGGGTTTAGCGACGATGAATTGTCCGTTCTCATGCAACAGCCTGTTGAGGGATTAACCGACGAGGACGCTGTTCCTGACGTACCGGCGATTCCCGTGACTGTTGAAGGCGATATTTGGCTGCTTGGTAATCACAGGCTTATGTGCGGCGATAGCACTAGCGTTGACGCTGTTGAGCGGCTTATGGACGGACAGAAGGCTGATATGGTGTTCACCGACCCGCCATATGGAATGGCGTTGGATGCAGACTGGAGCAAGGCAAAGTCGTCATTAAAGTTTGCCAATGAGAAAAATGCACTTGGCGGCAAGAAGCATAAAAATGTTATTGGCGACCATGACGATTTTACTCCAGAACTAATAAGCACAGTGTTTGCGTGTTTTGATTACTGCAAGGAAATATTTCTTTGGGGTGCTGACTATTACGCGGACTTGCTACCAGATAGGAACGCAGGAAGTTGGATTGTCTGGGATAAGCGATTAGATGAAAGCGCAGACAAAATGTATGGATCAACATTTGAATTGTGTTGGTCGAAGGCGCGTCATAAACGAATGCTTGCGCGCGTTAAATGGGCGGGTATTTTTGGTACGGAACAAGAGTTTGATCACAAGCGGCATCATCCGACACAAAAGCCAGTCAAGTTAATAGATTGGTTTTTTGATTACTACAGCATGAAGGACAAGGTAATCATCGCTGATATATATGGCGGTGCAGGTGGAACTCTAATCGCTTGCGAAAAGACAAACCGAATTTGCCGTATGATGGAGTTGGATGCGCAATACTGCGACGTAATAATCCAACGCTGGCAGGATTTCACAGGCCAACAGGCCACACTTGAAGGCCAAGACTGCACATATGAGGACGCAAAGGAAATGCGGTACGATCCAGACGCCAATGGTGCAGGGTGTTATAACGACTGGATAGCGCACAAGCGCAGCGAGCTAGAGAATGTCAGCTAAAAATGCCGAACATAAACCAACAGAAGAACAGCACCAGCTAGTCAAGAGCCTGTCTGGCTATGGTGTGCCACAAGAGGATATTTGCCATATCCTGGACATATCAAAGCCAACACTGCACAAGTATTACAGGCGTGACATTGATGTCGGTATGGCCAGCGCGAATGCAAAAGTTGGCGAAAGTCTGTTTAAGCAAGCCACATCTGGCAATATGTCAGCGGCGATATTCTGGATGAAGGCTCGCGCTGGTTGGTCTGAAAAACTACTACATGAACATTCTGGACAATTCACCATGCTCTTCGATTCAGATGACCGAGACGCTTAAATTAACAGACCGTCAAAAGGAAGCGCGATTGCTTCTGAACAGTGACGCGGTGCATTGCATGTTGTTCGGCGGCTCAAGGTCCGGCAAGACGTTTCTAATGGTGCGCCAGATTATAACGCGGGCATTGAAGGCAAAGGGGTCAAGACACGCAGCGTTCAGATTTAGGTTTAATCACGCCAAGACATCGCTTGTTCAGGACACAATACCAAAGGTCCTGGACTTGTGTTGGCCAGGACTGAGAGCACGCACCAAGCTGGACAAGACTGATTGGTATTTGCAATTCCCGAATGACAGCATACTGTACATTGGAGGGCTGGACGATAAAGAACGCACTGAGAAAATCCTAGGCAATGAGTTTGCGACCATCTATCTCAACGAGTGTTCACAAATCCCTTGGTCAGCGCGCAAGATGGCTGTTACACGGCTGGCGCAAGACGTGGGCCTCAAACTCAAAATGTATTATGATTGCAACCCGCCAAATCAGGCGCATTGGACGTATCAACTCTTTCAAAAGAAACTAGACCCGGAAAGCAGATCAGGACTGCTGCATCCTGGCAACTTCGTATCAATGCAAATCAATCCGCTGCACAATGTGGAAAACCTGCCTGATGCGTACATGCAGGAATTGGAAGGCCTGCCGGAACGGGACCGAAAGCGTTTCCTATCCGGTGAATTCATACCGGCCAATGAAAACTCGCTATGGTCCAGTATAACGATTGATAAAAACAGGATACTGGATGGCGATAAGCTGCCAGACTATCAGCGTATAGTTGTTGCGGTTGATCCGTCCGGGGCTGACGACGAAAACCCGGACCATGATGCAATCGGCATTGTCATTGCGGCGCTAGGAACCGATGGCGTTGCGTATGTCCTGGAGGATCTGACTTTACAGGCTGGTCCGGCGACATGGGGCAATGTGGCAACGTCTGCATTCGACAGACACGCGGCGGACATTATCGTGGGCGAGGATAATTTTGGCGGCGCAATGGTGCATCATGTTATCAAGACATCGCGCAAGAACACGCCTTACAAAGCCGTCAAGGCTTCAAGGGGCAAGGTTGTTCGGGCTGAGCCTATCAGCGCGTTATATGAACAGGGCAAAGTCAAACACGTTGGATATTTTCCAGAACTCGAAGACGAGTTGATGAGTTTCACGACTACAGGGTACCAGGGCATAGGCTCACCTAACCGGGGTGATGCGCTTGTTTGGGCAATCACAGAACTATTCCCTGGACTAACGCGGGCCGAAGCTAAAGAGATTGACACAAAGGCCGGCTTGACGATGCCAATGCAAACCAATGACGGCTGGATGGCCGCATAATACCGCAGCGCAGTGATTGCGCCGCTAGATGGAGCCATTATGGCACTTGAGATTGCAGATGTTCTTGATCAGTTTAACGCTGATTGGGATGCAGACGAGACAAACCGCGATGAGGCCGCAGAGGACATGCGGTTTTGCCGTGGCGGTGAGTATCAATGGCCATCTGCCGTTGTTGCGGATCGCAAGGCCAAAGGCAGGCCAATCATCACGGTCAACCAGATTCCAAAGTTTGTGCGCCAAGTGAGTGGCGATATTCGCCAATCACAACCCGCGATTGAATGCTATCCGGTAGACGATCAGACCGACCCGATATTGTCAGACATATTCGAGGGCGCAGTAAGACAGATTGAATACCAGTCAGGCGCGCAGTCTATTTATTCACATGCGGCTGAGTGTGCCATCATGGCCGGGATTGGCCATTTTCGCATCGTGACTGATTATGCTGACGACAGCGCATTTGATCAGGACATATTCATAAAGCGTATCCTGGACCCGCTGGCTGTTATTTGGGACGGCAACGCTAATGAGATCGACCGGTCAGACGCCGGCCATTGCTTTGTCACTGAAATGGTGGCGGAACGCGATTTTAAGGCACGATACCCAAAGGCCAGTCTTGCCAGTTTTGATGACGGTGTACGTACACAAGGTCATACGGATTGGATAGATGGTGATTTTATACGCATTGCCGAATACTGGGTAAAAGAGCCGGTTGATGTTCTGCTTGGCATGACACAGGATGGACAGACAGTCAGGCTAGATAAAGTCCACCCGGACATGATTCCAATGCTTGGTATCGTGCGGGAACGCAAGGCCAAATCACACAAGGTCTGCCGGTATGTCGTCAATGGTTCCGAGGTGCTGGAAGAAAAACAAGATTGGGCCGGCAAGCATATCCCGATTATTCCCGTCATGGGTTCTGAAATGTCAATCAATGGTGAGGTTGTAAGGAAATCCCTTATTCGTGATGCCAAGGCGCCACAACAGCTTTATAATTTCTGGCGTTCACACGCGGCTGAATCCATCGCTCTTGCGCCCAAGGCACCGTGGCTGGTCGAGGCTGAAAACATCAAGGGGCATGAGTCATTTTGGAACAATGCAAACAAGGACAACATTCCGTATTTGCCGTTCACATCGGCTGAGAGCGGTTTTGTTCCTGTGCGCAACCAGCCAGCGGCGCCACCCGCAGCCATGTGGCAGGAAGCCAAGGTTGCAGCAGACGACATGCAGGCGACAACCGGCATATTCGACGCATCACTAGGACAGCGTAGCAACGAAACGTCAGGCAGGGCGATTATCGCGCGGCAGCGTGAGGGCGATGTTGGATCATTTGTATTTATTGATAACTTCAACCAGGCAATCCGCAGGGCCGGGCAGGTGCTGATTGATCTGATTCCGAAAATCTACGACAGCCAGCGCATTATCCGCGTTATGTCAAATGACCAGAAACAAGAGTTTGTGCCGGTTAACCATGTTGTTATGGATACAGACGGGCAGGAAACTGTGATTAACGACCTATCAACAGCGCGGTTTGATGTGCGCATCAAGACAGGTCCGAGTTATTCAACCAGCCGCGAAGAAGCCAAGGAGCAGCTTGGTCAACTGCTGCAATCAAGCCCGGATCTCATGCAGATTATCGGTGATATTTACTTTGATAACCTTGACTTCAACGGCGCCGACAAGATTGCGGACCGTATGCGTAAAATCCTACCGCCACAACTTCAGGAACAAGATCCCGACGACCCGAATGCAGTTCAACAGCCTGACCCAACGGCACAGGCGGCAGAGCGGCTGCAAATGGCCGACGCTGAAGTCAAGATTGCCAAAACACAAGCCGAAACGGGCAAGATTATTGCAGAAACAGAACAAACTGAGGTTGAAACCGAATTGAAGGCCTTTGAAACAGGCATGAATGCAGGTATTAACGGACAGTAATTCGCGCTCATGAGAAGCGCGCAACTTGAGCGTTGAGAAACGCCCTATCTCATGGAGAGAACGTCACATGATTGACGAAAATGCCGCTGTGTCCAGCGAAGAGGACGAAAACACGGAATCCACAACCGAAACAGTGGACCCAACGGATAACCCCGTTGCGCAGGCCGAGACTACGGACGAAGCTGCTGAGCAGGGCGACAAACCCGGCGATGATGCGGCTAAAGCCGAAATCGAGGCTGAAGACAGCGAAAAGGCACTGGATAAAAAGCCCAATCGCAAAACAGCCAGTCAACGCATTGGTGAACTCACGCAGATCAGGCGTGACCAGGAGCGGGAAATCGCTCGACTTAATGCGCAACTGGAACGTACACAGAAGTTGGAACGCCCGGACCCTGAGAAGTATGTGGACCCGGATGAATACACTTCTGATCTCGCTGCTTACAAAATCAGAACGTCACAGACGGATGATTTGCAGGCTGGCGTACAAGATGCGAAAACACGCGCAGGCGAAGTGCTGATTGCTGCACATCAGGAACGGGTCATGGACTTCTCACATGAAGCTCCAGACTTTCACCAGGTGGCCGGCGATCCCTCTTTGCAAATCACGCCAAACATGGCGAACGAAATCATGGACTCGGAATTCGGTCCACAAATTCAATACGCACTTGGGAAGAATCCTCGTGAAGCGGCACGGATTTCGCAGCTTTCACAAACCCGTCAGATTAGAGAAATCGGACGCCTTGAGGCCGAAGTATCACGGCCCGCACCCAAGCGTGTAACCCAAGCACCCGCACCGATTAAACCGGTAGCTGGCAATTCAAAACCGCGCCTTTCGTACAGCGAAGATATGAGTATGGAAGATTACGCGAAAATGCGAGCGGCGGGGCGCAATCCCTAAACCCCGGACTTCGCGTCGTGAGACGCCACGTCCCTTAGATGGAGCCTTTTTATTATGGCTAATACCACACTAACAGTTGATAAGGTGGCGCGAGAAGCGTTGCTGATTCTCAACAATGAATTGGGAGTTCTCAATTCATTCCACCGCGCATTCGAGGAAGAATGGCAGAATAGTACAAACGGCTATAAGTCTGGTGCTACTGTCAGGATTCGTCGTCCCGCAGACTTCACTGTTCGCTCCGGCGCGGTGATGGATAAGCAGGACGTTATTGAAGGTCGCACCAACCTGACGATTGATCAACAGAAGGGCATTGATTTTGAATTCAGCTCAACTGATCTGACGCTTTCGATGGAAAACCTCAATGAGCGTGTTATCAAACCGGCAATGGTTTCGCTGGTGAACGGCATTGCACAAGACTGCATGGATACGTTTTATCCTGCTGTCTACAACTGGGCGGGTACGTACGGCGAGACAATCAATTCGTTCATTGACTTTGCAAAAGGTCCAGAGCGTCTTGATGAAATGGCCGTTCCCATGACTCAGCGTAATTCCTGGATGTCGCCTTCTGATTATTGGGCGATGGTTGGTGCACAGGCTGGTCTTGGGGCATCAGACAAGCTTGTTGGTGATGCATGGAAAACGGGCAAGCTGACTGGTTTGGCCGGGTTCGATGGCATTTACATGACGCAGGTCACGCCTACTCACACCAATGGGTCTGCCGTTGACACGAATGCCCTTGTTGATGATGCAGGCACTGTGGAAGTGACGTATGACACTGCCAAAAACACTTGGACGCAAACACTTAACACCGACACCTGGGGAAATTCTCAAACCCTTGCAGCAGGTTCGGTGTTTACGATTGCTGACGTGTACATGGTTAATCCGAAAACCAAGGCCGCAACGACCATCTTGCAGCAGTTCACCGTTGTTACCGCAACGACAACCCATGCATCGGGCGGTGATACACCGATCACAATTAGCCCACCGATCATCGTCACGGGTCCACACCAGACGGTGAATGCAACCGCGGCTAATGACGCTGCAATCACTCTGGTTGGTGCTGCATCCACCGGTTACAGGCAGAATATGTGTTATCACAAAAACGCATTTGCCTGTGCTTTCGCACCTATGGAAATTCCGCAGGGCGCAGTCAACGTGTCGCGGCAGTCAATGAACGGTATCAGTGTTCGCGTTATTCCGGTTTATGACGGAATCAACGACAATTCTGCATGGCGTCTTGATGTTCTGTACGGGCGGAAATGTATCGACCCGCGTTTGGCGTCTCGCCTTAGCGGCACAGGCTAACAAGCGGGAGGCTTCGGTCTCCCCTTTCATTTCATTCAAGAACATGGTGACCTGAACTTCAAAATTAATTTCACTTCACCATACAGGAGAAATCAAAATGGCTATTCGTTATCTTGACGACGGCAACGATGCCGGAACCGTTCTCGGACAGGGTGCAAGCACACTGGTCGGGTTCTATGGCACAACGCCGGTTAACCAGCCTGCAACCATTGCAGACGCAACCGACGCAGCAACAGCAATCACATCATGCAATTCCGTGATTGCCGCACTTGTTGAGGTTGGCCTTCTGGCCTCTGCATAATGGCAAAGGGACGGAGTGTTTTTATAGGCATTCCGTCCTATTCATGGACAATTCATATTGCGACCATGCGTTCGCTTATGACCGACTGCTATGCGCTAAAGGCGCGTGGTGACTCGGTTACTATTTACGACGAGGCTTGCGCAACAGAAATCAGCCAGGCTCGCAATCAGATCATAGATGCGTTTCTGCATTCCGATGCAACCGATCTGGTGTTTGTTGACGATGATGTATTCTGGCAGGAAGGGGCATTGCTTAAGCTGCTGGATTATCCCGTTGATTGTGTGGCCGGGGTTTATCGCAAGCGGATTGATCAGGAAACGTATTCAATCAGGTGGTTGCGTGACAGGCCAAATCTGATTGCCGACGAATCAACGGGATTGCTCGAAGTCGAGGCCGTGCCAGGTGGTTTTGTTCGCATGAGCCGCCACATGCTGACAACGATGGAAAAGCACTATTCGGCGGAGCTTATGCAATTGACTACGCTTGCAATCGAAGGCAAGTGGACAGCGTTATGTGATCCGCTATGGCGCGACAATGGACGGTTAAGCGAAGATTTTTCGCTGTGTATGCGCTGGCGCGATATTGGCGGCACGGTATGGGTAGATCCTGAAATAAACATGGGCCACTGCGGAATGAAGGCATTTTCCGGCACGCTCGGAAACTGGTTGAGGAATAGATAAATGGCTACAATTCAGGACATAGTAACCGGCGCACTTCAGAAGCTCGGTGTTGTTGCCGGCAATGAAACACCAACGGCAGCAGATAGTGCCTATGCATTGTCAGAGCTTAACGACATGATGGCAGAAATGCCGGGGCAGGAGATTTACATAGGTTGGGAAACCGTTGTTCTAACCGGCACATTTGCTCTTGAAGACAAGCACATAGGCGGCACCAAGGCCATGCTTGCGGTGCGTATAAGTCCCGCACATGGCGGCGATGGGTTGTTATCCAGTCGATTGATTAAGCAGGCCAAGGACGGCTACGCACGGCTGTTTGGTGATTATCACATGCCGGATTCACTTTCGGTTGATGACGGTCTTACAAACATGCCTGGTAATTGGTATCATGGCGTTGATAACGTGAACGTCTGACAATGCCAATCGTACCAGTACAATTCGGCCCTGACAGCGGCCCTGCCAGAAGCACCAACGCAAGTGCTGGCGGTTTGGAAAACTGCTTTGCAGAGGTAGCACCGGATTCAAAGACCCCGTTTACGATCTACAGTACACCGGGGTTGCTGGAATTTGCTGATACTGGGAACTCGCTAGGGTGCAGAGGCGGCGTTGTTGTTAACGAAGAAACATTCTATGTGGTGTTTGGCGAAACGCTGTACAAAATCACGTCAGGCGGCGCTGTAACGACAATCGGGACACTGACAGGTACAGATAACGTCTCAATGGCCTATAACAAGGCATCACCATTTGAAGTCGCCATTGCGGCAAATGGCATGGCGTATATTTTATCCAGTGACGTTATTACCGCGATTGCGGACGGTGACTTGGACCCCAATCCAATCGCAGTCACATACCTCGACGGTTATTTTGTCTGGTATTATGCAACCGGCAATATGCAGCAATCGGCAATCAATGATGGCACATCATACGGTGCGCTGGAGTTTGCGAACGCAGAGGCACGGCAGGACAAAAGCCGCGCTGGCGGTGTGTTGGCCGATAGACTAATAAATTTTGGTGCTTCTTCAGTTGAATTTTTCTATAATGCCGCGCCGCCGGAAGGGTTTTCATTTGCTCCACAGCCAGGCGCAACAATTAACCGGGGTATTCTGGGCCGGTTCTGTTGGGCTGAATTTGATAATAGCGTTTCCTGGATAGACCAGAACGGTAAAGTTGTGCGAAGCGAGGGAACCATTGGCCGTGTCATAAGCACACCGCAAATCGAGTTGGACATACAGGCGGCAATCACTGCACAACAACAGACTGACATTGTTGTCAGCACATGGACAATTGCCGGTCATGAAATGCTGCAAATCTGGGCGCCAGAATGGTGCTGGATATACGATGCGTCTATACAAAAATGGTTCAGGCGTAAATCACAGGATCGCGATACATGGGCTGGCAAGCATGTGTTTCATGTGTTTGATAAAACGATTGTAGGCGATGCTGAAGACGGCATTTTGCATGAGCAAAGCGACAATGCATATGGTGAAAGCGGCAAGCGGTTAATCCGGTCCATGGTATCGAATTATGTTGATGCGGGGCCGGGGCGTGTCCGACACAATGCGCTGTTTATTGATATTGAAACAGGCGTAGGTGATGCTGAGGACACGGACGCAGAGGACGTAAATCCTGAAATCATTGTCTCGTGGTCAGATGACGGCGGGCATACTTATACGGGCAACCGGCAGATCAGCATTGGCGAGCAGGGCGACTATAATTTGCGATTGCGCATTAACAGGCTAGGTATGTCCAGGGACAAGGGCAGGGTTTACAAGATTGATTTCAGTGCGGCGCGTCCGTATGCATTTCTTGGCGCTTATGCTGACGTGACAGGCGGCACACCGTGACAATCAAACAACCGCTTAATGTCGATATTATCACCAAGGACGGCCAGTTTAACCAGCAATGGCCACGGTATTTTGAAGATTTGGCAACTAGAAGGTGGCGCGAAGTTCTCACAGCCAACCGCACCTACTATGTGCGCACAGACGGAAGCGACAGCAACACTGGACGGGTTGACAGCGCAGCAGGGGCATTCCTGACGCTTCAACAGGCGCTTGATACAGTCGCGGCGCTGGACCTCAAGACATATGCCGTCACCATCGACATGGGCGACGGCACATATACCGACAGCACAAACATCACAAAGGCATGGGTTGGAGGTAGCGGTGTAACCATACAAGGCAACAGCGGGACGCCTGCAAATGTGCTGCTATCAACAGCGGGTAACCTGCTTACGTTTAGTGTGCCGTTGGCTAGCCCTGTCACAGTAAAAGACATCGAGGTTCGCACGTCTTCCGGTGATGCATTCCGCATTACTGCATCGGTAACATTCAATTATTCAAACATCGTTTTTGGTGCGATAGCGAATGCCGGTATCCATGCGCTTTATCCTGGTGCTTATATCCAGTGCAATGGCAATTATACAATCAACGGCAACGCGGCGCGACATTGGAATTTTGAATACCCGTGCAATCTGCGCTGTACGTCAAAGACGATAACACTTACTGGAACGCCGGATTTTAGCCAGGAGTTTGCACAAGCAACCTTTTGTGGCGGAATGTCGATTGGTGGAAACACCTACAGCGGGTCTGCAACCGGCAAGCTGTACGATGTGACCATGAACGGCTGGATCAACAGCGGTGTGACACTGCCCGGCGATAGTGCAGGTTCAACAGCAACCGGCGGGCAATACGTATGACCATAATACAGGAAATCCAATCATGTTAAGTACAATTATCGGTGGACTCGCAAGCGGTGCGGGGTCTTATTTTGGTGCAAAAGAACAGGCTAATGCCGCAAAAAAAGCAACCAAGTTGCAGCGCCAGCAGTTTGACTATCAAAAGGGTCTGGCTGAACCGCTTTATGATCGTGGCACAAATGCAAATGCGCTGGTAGACGCGGTATATGGCATTGGATACGATGGCAATCAGGGTCAGCTTGTTGGTGATAGGGCGCAATTCAATCAACAGTTTGAATCCAGCCCGATTTACCAGCAATATTATCAAAACGCACTTGCCAACGCAAACCAGGCCATTGACAGACAAGCAAGCGCAGGAGGCCAGCTCAACTCCGGCAGGCGGTATATGGCGTTGTCAGACAGGGCAGGAAATCTGGCCGGTAATACGCTTAATGAGTACCTTGCAGGCATTCAGGGTGTATCCAATCAGGGCGCTGGTGCACTTAATGCGTTAACCGGTGCTTCGCAGAACTATGGCAATGCGGCTGCGAGACTTGCACAGGATAGGGGCGCTGCGAATGCCGCCGCTTACATGGGGATTGGCAACAGTGTCAACAACACGATGTCTGATTTGACACAACAGGCCGCGCAAGCCTATGGCATGGGCGGGGGTTCAACGTCCGGTTATGGCGCGCAAAACCTAATTCCAAATTCATATTATGGGAGACGGTAGCTAATGCCAATTAACAACGCATTACTCCAAATGTCGGCGCGCGGTGCGCAACCCCGTATGGCTGACGCAATGGCCAGGGGATATACTCAGGGCAACGCCATGCTTCAAGCGCGACAGCAGCAGGAAACTCGCAATGCATTAGCCGCTGCGGCACCAATGCTGGCCACAGGCGGGCCACAGGCGGCGTTTAGCCACTTGGCACAGGCGGGGCAATTCGAGCCTGCAATGGGGCTTTATAATGCTGAACAGGATAGGGTGCATAGGCAGGATAAACTTAATCAACCCAAGTCAGCGCTTGGCAAGTTGTGGGGTGACGAGTTGACTGGGCGGGTGCCAAGGGGAACAACCCAACGGGAAATTGATGCAATAGGCAAGGGCGGGGTAAACGTTTATACGGGTGATAATATTCCACTTGGCAAGAAAGTGACTAGCAAGCAGGTTTCAGACGTGACCGCAGGCCGTGTTGCTTTATCAAACATTTCCAGTATTAGGCAAAAATTAAAACCAGATTGGCTGACATACAAAGGACAATTGGTATCCGGCGCGACTAAAATTGCGGAAAAAGCGGGGTTTGGCGATTATTTGCCAAAGGAAAGCAAGCAAAAATTGCGGGAATACACACAATTCAAAACCGCAGTCGAACAAGAATTTAACCGATACAGGAAAGAAATCACCGGCGCAGCAGCGGCTATCCAGGAATTGCAGGCATTGCGCAAGGCCACATTCAACACGGATCAATCACCAACGGAATTCAACGCTGCACTTGATCAACTGGAATCGTCTATTAGGCGAATAGACCAGTTGAGAATAGACTTGTTGTCTAAGGGCATTGATCCAAAAACACCTGAAGGCGGCGCGCAACTTGACGCAATGTATTTGAGAGGCGGTGCGGGTGAAGATCGGGGTGCGTCTATAGGCCAGCCTGCTGATAATGATCCGTTAGGGATTAGATAATATGCCAACCATTCAAGACATACGCGCCAAGTTTCCGCAATATGACGATGTGTCAGACGGCGACCTGGTGGAGGGCATCTATAAAAAGTTTTATTCAGACGTGCCATTTGCTAAATTTGCACAGGCTGTTGGATATGCCGGGCCTGAATCGAATGTAGCTGCAAAGCAGGATGTTGTTGGATATGAAGAAACGCCAGCGATGCGGGCAGAGGATGCCGCGCGTTCGGCTGGTGCTGGTGGCCGATTTGGTCTTGAAAGTCTAGCTGGTATGGCTGGCGATGTTGCAAAACTACAAGGTGATGTTGTATCTGGTACGGCATCATTTTTTGGTGCAAGTCCTGAAACGGCAGAGGCAGCAGGTAGTATTGCAAGTCACATAACCCCATTCCCAGGCTTGCCAACATCTGAACAAATCCGGCATGGAACGGATAAAATCGTTGGTGCACCTTATGAACCACAAACAGACGTTGGGCCGTATTTCAGAACGGGTGCCGAGTTTGCTGCCGGGTCTGCTGTTCCGCAGGGAAGAGGCGTCCAAGCGGTAAAGACTTCAGTTAGCAATGCCATCAAATATGGTTTGCCGGCGGGGTTTGCCAGCGAAGCGGCTGGACAGGCAGCGGCTGATTATGGGCCGGGCGCTGAGACAACAGCCCGTATTGCGGCGGGCTTGGGAACGCCTATGACTATTGCAAGGGCGACGGCACCAAAGGTAGCAAGGGATTTAACCGCTGCTGGAAATGCCGCAAATGCAGAACGGTTTGGAGTTGGGCTGACACGAGGGCAGGCTACGCAAAACCCTGCTGTTAAGTCACTTGAAGATGCAACGATAGCGGGCGGCGCAGGCACCAAGGCACAAGTTGCGGCTAATACGGCGATGGCCAACCAGGCTGAACAGGTATCGACCGCTGGACGTAAAATGGCGCAGGGATTGGGAAGTGAACAGGTTGACAATGCCATAGATATTGCGTCGGATTTGCGGGTTGGTGTTCAGCAACAAGCGGGCGCTTTGAAGGCTGAAACAAAGCGGCTTTATGCAGAATCCGAAAGGCTTGGCGCGTCCCTTGATCTGGACATTGTGAACAGGACGCTTAAACCGGCAATAAATCATTATGTTCAGCGTGAACTAGGTGCACCATTATCGCAATTGGCCAATAAAGACTTTGACGGGGCAAGAGATTTGTTCAAAATTATAGACAGCACATTTTCCAGTGCGCCGTCTGGTTCTGTTGCTGTTTCGGTTAAGGGGTTAGACGAACTTCGCAAGAATTTCACAAAGGCTTGGCGCGGTGCTGCTGCAAACCCTAATGCACAGCGTGCAATTCGTGCTGTAATGTCTGGTTTTGATGACTGGTTTGATGCGGCAATAGACGCGGCGCTTGTTAATGGGTCCCCTGAAACCCTTGATAAATTAAAAGCGGCTCGCAAGGCTTATGCAAAGTGGGCAGGCTTTGCGATACCGAAAGGCAAGTTGAACGATGCCGATAGGTTCATAGCAAAAATTATTGATCCAAAGATGGATGTTCAACCCCAAGATATTGCCAGGTATGTTTGGGGCGCGTCAAAGGTTGTCAGCAGCGGACAGGCGGTTAGAACGGTTCGCAAACTTAAAAAATTGTTCGTCAATAACCCCGAATATTGGGGCAGCATAAAGCAAGGCGCAATTCACAGGGCCATCGGCGGGACTGAATTAGGCGATCCAAAAGGATATGCAGTGATTTCCAAGAATCTGAAACGTATGCTTAATGACGAAGGCAAGGCATGGTCGCGGGAAATGTATTCCGCTGAAGAACGAGAATTGATTGCCAATTTTTCAAAAATGCTGGATACGCTTCTATATCAAAACTCAGTCCGTAATCCGTCGAATAGCGGTAATAGAATACTCGCTGCCGTGGTTAATCAGGCGGGTAAAATTGGTGGTGCAATCGGAACAATGATTGGTGGATGGGTTGGCGGTATGCCGGGGGCATTTATTGGCGGCGCGATGGGCGTTGGAGCCGGGAAGGTCGTTCGTTCAAGTGCTGGTCGTCCTGCTGCAAAACTCTTTTCTGATCCCGTGACATATAAGGCAAAACCGAATTATCTGCCGGCATTCGCCGGGACTGCGACGCAGCGCGACAAGCAATAAGCCAATCAACAAACAATTGGAATCCATACGCAGCACAAAAGCACCAAACCGCAACGAGGAATTTATTTGGAATATGCCACCATATCCTATCCATTGCGAATATTGTTGCAACAACGCAAAGCTGAATGAATATAACAATCGTTCTCATACCGCCAACATGACACTTCAAAACCAATCTTTCAACTAGGACAAAATAAATGGCTCAGGTTTTATTCCCTGGTTTCCGCGCTACGGACGCAAACGGCGCTATATTGTCAGGCGCCAAGATGCGATTTGACGAGGCTGGCACGACAACAAAACTCGACACATACACAGACGAGGCACTATCAATTGCACATGCCAATCCTGTCGTTGCTGACTCTGGCGGATTTTTTGCAACAATTTATGTTGGACCGGACGAATACAAGGCAACGCTGCTAACGTCTGCTGATGTGGAGGTTTGGGATAGTTCGATTGATGATCTTTCTGTCATTGACCCTGTAACAGCAAGTGCCGTCACGTCTGAAACCATAACCAGCAACGACACGGTTGCAGCAGGTGACCTGGACAGGTTGTTTAATATTGACGCATCATCTGGCGACGTGACATTGACGGCAGACAGTGCAGCGCTTGGAAGCGGGTTCAGGTTTAGCGTACGTCTTTCGAGTGCCACTAACTCCGCAATAACGCAGGCCGGCGGTGGACAGACAATCAACGGATCTTCAAGCCTCACGTTGTCCACTCAGTATGATACTGCAAGCTATATTTCCAACGGTGCCAACGGGTGGGATATTCTGGCGCAGACTTATGAGAATCTCGCGGAAGCCAGTGCGGCTGAAATCCGCAACGGAACATCCGGGGTTGCGGTTAGTCCAAGCGGAATAGAAAGCGCGGCAGCGGCCTTTGCGCTGACAGACGCATCAGTGATTGCGGTTGATTGGGATACCGGAATTAACTTCACTGTCACACTCACGGACAACAGAACACTTGGTTTCCCAACCAATGTACAACCAGGCACATGGCGAAGGATTGAGGTCACGCAGGACGGCACCGGCAGTCGAACGCTTGCGTTCACAGAAACGGGTTATTACGCGGCAGGCGGCACAGCGCCGACCCTTTCAACGGGCGCCGCTGATGTTGATGTTTTCTATCTGTACGGGCGTACAACATCAATTGTTGAGGTTTATGTAGGTGGTATTGATATGGTGCAGATAGCATGACAATATTTCCGCAAATGGTTATGCCCGGCGGGGTTGTTGATTTTCAATATGAGATTGAATTTGTTGGAGCGGCGGCAACCACGTCAGCGGACACAGTTTCAATGCCAGCGCATGTGGTTGGTGATAAAATTTATTGTTTTGCGCACCGGGAAGGCAACACAACACCGCCCACAATACCGTCCGAAGGCTGGTCAACCATCCAAAGCGTAACTGACGGGATGGGAAATTCCTACAGTTTTGTTACCAAGACAGCGGCGGATTCCAGCGAAGCTACGGGGACATTTACTAATGCGAATTCGGTGGCGGTGGGAATATGGCGATGGGTTGATCCAGATAACCAACAAAGTGATTTTCAGTTGGATTGGCACTCATCGGAGGTGGGTTGGGGGAATAAGACGTCAGAACTTGAGTCGCCGGGTTTCTGCTGGAATATTGGTATTGCCGCAGGCACTAACGGCGGCGAGACGGTGTCCGATTTTCTCAGAACATCGCCCGCAGCCACGCTTAGAGCAAGTGCAAACACAGGCAGGTGGATTTTAGTTTCTGATTCAAATGCGGCCATTTCGACACTATCAATGGAAAGCGTTACGACAGGAAACCCTGGAGAAACCACGGCGTTTGAGTTCAGCCTTAATCCGATTGGCTCGGTATAATATTTTTGGAGTCTTGAAGCATGGCAATTAACCTAACACATACCACTGTTGCGGTTGGCACTGACGCCGGAAACGGTGAGATTGCCAAGGCCGAATGGAATGAAGCTCATACCATTACAATGGCTACAGCCAAGATATTGGGCCGGACTACTGCCGGAACGGGTGCTGTAGAGGAACTGGACGGGCCAAGCGGAACAATCGTTGGCACAACAGACACTCAAACGCTTACCAATAAGACAATTGGAGACAGCGTTACCGTTACGACAGGCACGGCGTTCACAACCGGAAGTCCGGGGACAACATTCTTCTTTGATCTTGGTGATGTTACTGTTCGGGAAGGCAATGGATCAAATAGCGGCGGTTCGTTTACTGTTTACGGCCCGTCTAACATTTTGGGGACATCGGCTCAAAAGGTTTTGCAGCTATCTCAAACACACCTGTTCGCTGCTTCCGATTGGGAAATGCGGTGGACGGATTCAGCAGGCGGGTCAGGGCCAAGCGATGGGTTCAGCGGGACGCCAGATACCGGCATCGCTAGAGGCAGTGCAGGAGTCATCAAGGTTACTGATGGTTCTACGGGATTGGGTAATCTTGAACTTGCCAAGCTTGTTTCAACCAGCAACGCAGACATTGACATAGAGCCAAATGGAACAGGCAATGTTTTGTTGGGCAACTTTGAATTTGATGCAGATCAAACTGTCGGTGCTGGTCAGGATAACTATATTCTGAAATATGACGATGGCACAGGCCTTATTAGCCTTGAGGCTGCTGCGGGTGGAGGTGATGCGCAAACAGCCGATCCGTTATCACAATTCGCCGCTACTACATCTGCGCAACTTGCTGGCGTTATCTCTAACGAAACAGGCTCTGGCGCACTTGTGTTTGCCACGTCACCCACTCTGGTCACACCCGCATTAGGAACGCCCGCATCCGGCGTTATGACGAACGTTACCGGCACTGCGGCGAGTCTAACCGCAGGCAGCGTAACAACCAACGCCAATCTCACCGGACACATTACTTCCGTAGGCAACGCGGCTGTGCTTGGCTCTTTTACTGCTGCGCAACTTGATACGGCAGTATCAGATGACAACGTGTTGTGGGACAGTGAAGTTGACGCTGACATCAAAACGCTGGAGCTGCCTGAGAGCGTGACCATAGGCGCATACCATTCCTATCTGAACAGTGCGAATGAAGCGGCATTCAAGGCGGCTGTGAACCTTGAGGCAGGCACTGACTTTGAAGCGGTTGATGCTGACATTCTCAGGGCTGACACGGCGGACGTGCTGACGGCAGGGTTTGGGACAACCGTTTATGATGCTGGTGAATTTGACGGCGCAGGAACATACACACCAGATGAAGCAAACGGAAACCACCAACGGGCGCAGAATGGTGGCGCTCATACATTGGCTGTGCCTGTTAACAATTGCTCACTCGTGATCCATTATACCAATGCTGCCGACGCCGGAACAATCACAATTGCGGCGGGGTATACTCAGGACGGTGACACATTGACTACGGACAACGCCGATGAATTTATATTCTACATTACGTCAGTGCATGACGTGGATCATCTAACAGTAAAGGCGCTTCAATAATGGCTGCTGACAGAGCACATATCAGACACGACGGCGCGGATTGGCAGTTAATCCGTAAATACAACGGCCAAAAAGGCTGGATGGTGCTTGAAGACGACAGGAAAACGTCACCAATCGTCCTTGGCTTTGTCGATGGCAATGACAAGATTGTGGCGGTTGAGTTTGAAACCACTGACACATCAACCGGCGTTGACATTGTGCGCACGGTTACGCAGACAATCGAGGGCGGCGCGGTTGGTGTGTACGATGTGACTGATCGGGTCTTGCGGGCTGAAAATATCCGCGACATGACGGCTCAGGAAATCATCGACCGGGGCACGGACACGGTGAACGGCAACTATCAACGGCTTGATGATGATGAACTGCTTGACGCCAATCGAAACATTCTGTTCAGGCACCACAACAGCATTCGTGTGCTTGATGAGGCTGTGGCCTTGCTGGCTGCTGCAATGGTGCCGCCGCTTGATCTCACACCGGCAGATGACAAAAAGTGGCTCAAGGTTGAATTCAACGACTATTACAAGGCACGAATTCAAGACGCGGTGGACAACGCATGACCGGCCTTATTCCAAATGTGCAGGGTGGGCATGCTGTGGCAAGCGGGGCATTGTGGTATCCAAGCGACTTAGATGTTGCACCGGTTCTTTGGCTGGACGTCTACGATGGCGACTCGATTACCGAAGTGACAGGCGTCTCAGAATGGGCAAACCAAATGCCTGATGAGGACGTAAAAAACTCAACAGGATCAGAGCAGCCGATATTATCTTCAACAAGTTTTGATGGCGATGAACCGGGTATCACTTTTGACGGTACGGACGATTATCTGGCCACTGATAGCGGGTCTGTTAGCTGGCATGATCCTGACGGCGCTCACACTGACTTTGCATTTATGGACTCGTTAGCTGATCGAACCTTTGACGCAGTAATAGGTGTAGGCTGTAGTACAAGTAATGCGTATATATTAGTGGGTTCAGGGTCCGGTGGTGTAGGGCGGGCGTTTGTAATTCTTAGTACGGGGACAAAAACCACTTCAAATTACGCATCGGATAGTGTCGATATTCTAAGCACTTCTATCGGTATTCGCTCGCTTTGTGGTGTGGACAGTGCAGGCACATGCAGCATGTACTTATTGTCTGATGGCAATGACGAGGTGTCCGGGTCCGTTGGCTATACACCTGATGCCGGTGTTGTCAATCTTGCTTCACAACGATATGTATGCGGCGCTCGAAATTATAATGGCGCCTTTGATCACGAGTCCAATATTGTATTAAATCAAGTGGTTGTTTGCGAATACGCAGTAACCTCTGACGAGCGTGCGCAACTGGAAGGCTTTGCGTTCTGGCAGGCGGGAAAGCAGGCAGACCTGCCAAGTGCTCATGACTACATAGGTGCTGCGCCAACGGCTTCTGCACAAGACCTTGAACGCCGAATGGACCGGCGAGGCTCGCTGTATCCAAGACCAAGGGCAATACTTGAGGGACGTGTGCCTTTGATTGTGCCAAAGCGCAAACTGATTGTGCCTGACAACGGTTGGAAAATAGCAGCATGACAAACGTAATTGTGGAATTGAAAGAATAGGACGGAGAAACCCTATAATGAAAACAATCAAGGAGATTGACAATGTATCCAATTGAAAAAGCAAATTCCGCCTCTGCGCTGGCAAATATGGCTACACGGGTCGCAATTCGCACCCTGAAGGCCGCAATTGTTGAAATGAAAGAAATGCGAGACAGCGGCGAAGTGCCGGGCGATTGTATGCCTGCTTTGGCTGCACATCTTAACTTGCTGAAACAAGACAAGAACGACATGCGAGCGATGTTGGTTGACCGTCATACGACGTGTGCGGATTTTGTTGCCTGTCTTGAAGACGTTCCCATTATCGTGCCACAAGACGGCGGAAAATGAGATGGTTTGGGGCATTTGGTTAACGACATACATGCTGGCGGCATACCTATATTCAATCGGCATTATTGTCTTCATGAGAGACCCGATTAATCTGAACATTTACATTGGTGTTTTTCTGGCGGTGCTGCTGGCTTGTGTTTTCAGAGGTTGGCAAACACGCCACAAGGAATTTACAGCGTTTGCGCTGATCTTCGCAATCAATTTTACCGTCGGTCATCTGATCTGGACTTATTCAGGCGGGTATTTTGAATCCGTGGCCGGACATATGCTGTTGCACCTAGCATTGGCCGCAGCCGTCATAGCCTACACCACTTCTAAAACCGGGGCGGTTGTGGCACTGCTGTTCGTCCTTGACGTTATTTGGGGCATACTTGGTTTAACGCAGGTATTCCCGCCCAGGCCGTGGCCAATTTTTACGGGCTTCTATTACGGAGACAGTATCGCATACACCGGCCATTTGGCCATGATTGTTTTCGGTCTCAGTTGCGGCGATGGCGGTAAACTCGCTAGAGGCTGGCTTAACAGAGGACGGTACAATGAAAACTATGGCGGATTGGGCAGCGGTGGCGCTGGTTATGGTGCTGGCAGTCATCGCAGAAATACTGCTGTATATACTCGGCCTGACAGTGTTACGGGCCATTCATCGGTTAGGCGGGATTCGAGCGATACTGGCACACCTGATCGGTCGAATCAGTGACCGATAAACTAGCACAATTGATTGTTGATACATTTGAGATTGCAGCGGCGCTAACTATTTATTTTCTGACGGAATTGGCCTGGTGGATTTACGGACGTCTTATCAACATCCCGGCGAGCGAATGGGATTAAAATGGCGCGAAATCAGGGCGACAAGCTGGACGACCATGAACACAGGCTCACAGTGGTCGAAACTAACCAACGCTGGTTCAAGCGGATAGGATTTTTCATCGCGGCCCTGGTTGGGTTCGTTGTCTCAAACTTGGAGTTTTTGATTGGGAAAATAGGCAAATGATAAGTTTCAAAACAGTAATTTTAGCTACTGGCTGGGCAGTGGCAGGATACGTGACCAGTGAGTTGATGCATGCGTGGGGGGTTTTAGGACCGTAACTGAATCGAGGCAGGCAATGAAACGGGCCAAAGGACTGGACAGCGGTAACTGTGCGATTGTTTACTATGCGGTGGTTTTTGTGGCGTTAGTAATTGTTTCAGCGAGTGTTGTGGCGCAGCCGGTGTGCTTTTCACCGGAGTTTGTGAAACGTGTTTCAAAGAATGTTTTGCCGGCATCTGTTGTGCGTGAATACAAGGGCGAGATTGCCAAAGAAATCATCAACAGGATTAACAATACGGGAATTCCGACTAAATACGTTGGCGACCATGTGCTATATTGGGTGGCGCCGTCCCGCCCGCCTATTCAGGTGGTGATTTTCAACAAGGGCTGCGCGGCTGTTCGGTGTTTGTATGCAAAAGGTTGCCAAGTCATGCCTGACAAAATGCCGGGATTCACGACATGACTCCATATTGGTATATCTGGTTGCTGGCGTTCTGCGCGCTTATATTCCTCGTCATTACTAGTCCCGCAGAATCCAAAACCGTACGGGTGTGCGCTGCCGGCATTTGTGTCAATATAGCACTCCCAACCAAAAAGGGCAGATGCGTTTATCGCCGGATTAGAGGTTATAAGGTCAGGATTTGCCGATGAACCGGGTTGTATTTTTTGATAGCGTTCGCGCCAGCCTGTTTAAAGGCAAGCTGACAGCCAAACAGGTTTCCGGCATGGAGTTCATTCTGGATCAGTGGAATGAAACCGGGTTCACCGATATTCGTTGGCTGGCTTATGCGCTCGCCACGGCATTTCATGAAACCGCGCGCACCATGCAGCCAATCCGCGAATATGGACGGGGCAGGGGCAAGAAATACGGCAGGAAAGATCCCATAACGGGTCAGGTTTATTATGGCCGGGGTTACGTGCAATTAACGTGGAAATCAAACTATAAAACGGCTTCTCAGGCGCTTGGCATAGATTTCGTGCGCAATCCAGATCTGGTTATGGACCCGAATAACGCGGCCTTCATTATGTTCCAGGGTATGAAGGACAGTTGGTTCACCGGCAAAGGCTTTGCTGATTATATCAAACCAGATAGGCGTGATTACTACAACGCCAGGCGGATCATCAACGGCATTGACAAGGCCCGCACGATTTCCAACTATGCCATAAAGTTTGAAACGGCGATTGCTGCGCAAATGGCGGTCCCTGGCGAGCCTAAGCCCGTTCCCGCGCCAACTCCACCAGAGCAGCCGCAACATTGGGCTGTGAGCCTTCTGTTGGCCATTCTGGACGTGCTCAAGGGAGTCTTCAGAAAATGAACGCATTAAACAGCCGGACCATCAAAACAATCCTCATTGCAGCGTTTGGCTACGCAATGACAAAGTATGCAATACCAGAGCAGTTTGCGAGCCATACGGTTAAGAGCGCAATTGCTGATATTATTGTATATACCGGGTTTGGCATTGCCGCTTGGTATCGCAAGAATGCAAGGACTGATATTCAGAATTGGTGGTCGAAATGATACAGTGGATTGTCAAAGCCGCACTCGGCCCGCTTCTGAGCCTTGGTGAGAAGTACATAGACAGCACCACGGACAAGGCGAAGATCAAGGCAGGCGTTGAGCAAGCCGTCATTAAGGCAGACGCGAGTTTTCGCACTTCAGCAATGGACTACATGGCGTTCAAAGTGCCGTTTTTCATTCTGTTCGGAAGTCACGCCTTGTATGCCGCCGCCATTTGTCTGGACAGCTTTACATTGACCAATGGTATATTTGCACCGCTTGAATTACCAAAGTGGTATCATGAAAATTTCCAATGGGTATTACTTGGTTTGACAGGTGTTGGACCTCTAATTGTCAGGAGAAAATAACATGGAAGGACACGGCGGAATCGAAGGCTGGGGCGGTCTCACCAACAAATACATTCCAATCATATAAGGACACTGAATCATGGAAGACTTACTCTCAGACGTTGGCGGCAAGGCAGAAACGGTAATTGGTGCTGCTAGTGTTGGCGTTGCCTGGTTATCAACCAAATTCAAATGGTGGAAGGACAGCGACAGTAAGCTGGTCAAGATCGGTGTACCGCTAGGATTGTTCATTTGCGTTATGTTGATATTGAGCGCGTTGAACTAATGCAATGGAAACTCTCCTAAAACGCTGGCTTGCAATACCGCTTTCAATTGGTGCGGTACTGTCCATGCTATGGGGTGGTTATAGCTTCGCATCTGAGCGGTTCAATGGGGCAGTTGATGCTCGCGTTAAAACGAAAGTCGCTGAAATTCTCGACGAGATGCAGTTTGCCGAAGTTGTCAAAAAGCGTGATTTTGAAGGGTTGGAACGCAAATTCAACGGCGTTCAGGAGCAAGTCAATAAAAACGCCAACTCAGGATCGGCAATTCAAAAAGAGATTGAAGAGATCCGACGGCAGAACAAAAGCGTTGATGATAAATTGAACATCATCATAAACCGCCTGATTGCGCCACGACAATGAAACGCGGTGCGGGTTTAAATTTGGTAGCTGGGCGAATATAAGTGGTCGACCATAAGAAAAGCGCGAAAAACAGCCGTTTATAGCTGGGCGGACATAGAAAACTAGGTTTTTCGTCGACCAATTCGATTCCGTCTTGATCTGGATCAATTATAATGCTCCAGCGCCAATCAGAATCCGCTTTGAATAGGTTCATTGACTTTCATGCCGCGTAAAAATTCAACCATATCAATCGCCAAGAGCGTATCAGAACGCCGCATAACGCAGCTAACCTTAGCCTGTAGACCCGCACCTGGCACAAGATAACTGCGCATTTCCTGGCCTTCAAAGATGACTGAGAGTTTGTCGTTTACGAAAAACAAAAGCATTCCATCATAATCCCGTTTCATTTTATTTCCTCCAGTGAATGGTGGTCATGATTTATCTCCAAATAACTCGTTGGCTTTCCACTTTCTGATATTAAATCCGTTCGCATCGGATTCGGTTAAACGCCATTTTGCCCACTCTCCAAGGCTGCGGTTCTCAAACACCTTTGTTCCGTCACGAAATACCTCTATTTGCTGTTCCGGCGAACCACCAGCGTCGATAATCGCTCTGCACATGGTATCCACCACACCGTGACGCTTTCGCACTACACGAAGCCCATATACGGGGCAACGTGCTTCAAAGCTGCCATGCAGGGTTATTTCAATCACGATTTATCGCCTTTCAATATTTCCAGCACCCTGGCGCGGGCGTCTGGCGTGAGTGTGATTCCGTTGACAATTTCTGTCATAACTTCAAGATTTGGACTGCGGTCCCAGAGACTTTCAGCCACTTCCAGCGGGTTGACTCCAAGCTGTTTCCACCACATTTCCTCGTTACAATCATGTTGACAGCCGTTGGCCAACCTGTGTAGCTCCGGGGCAAGGGGAACTGTCCAGCAGTCGTCTGCCTTAACACCCAATCTGTTAAATTTCTCACGATTAATGTCTCCAAAATTGACGTGTGCAGCCTCTGCGGGCCTTCCTGATAAAATGCACGGCAACTGCCTTATAGCGTTCAGGTGGCCTTTACAGATAAGCCTGCGGGGCTTGTGTTTGTATTTGGGCGCTTTGGGCCTCATGGCTTACCTGTTACTGCTGTAAGGGCGCACGAAAGGCAGTTCAAAGCTCGTTTGTCGCCTTGAAATTGCTCGTCACAATAAATGCAACGGTTCAGATAACTGCCCGGCGCGAAGCAGCCAATTGACGTGTTGTTGGTGTAAGCCTCTACTAGCTTGTCTATGACGTTTGCAGCCTCTAGCTCCAATGCAGTAGGAACGTGCATCGACAACCGCCCGCTGTTGTCTGGTTCGCCGTTTCGGAGTCTGTTCTGAATTGTCACGGCTTGTCCTCCAGTGATTTAATAATGACAACAGCTTTCTTTCCGCCATCAGCCGACAACTTATGCCGACCTTTATCACCGCCGCTATGGATTAACCGTGCAAGTCGCGCTTGTTCACCATACCACTTCACCACCAAAATCAGTGCGTCTATGATGTCCGCTGCTTCCAATTCCAATTTTGTAGGCACATGCATCGACAACCGCCCGCTGTTGTCTGGTTCGCCGCCGCGCAATCTGTCTTGTATTGTTGTCATGGCTTGTCCTCTAGTGATTTGAGGGCGGCGCACTCATATCTAACTCTGGTCAGTCCGCATGTGCAGGTATCACCGCCGTTGCAATTTCCTACGTGAACGGCCCATGTTGTTAGCCACGAATCAGATGTCTTCACGACATCAACCAACCTGTCTATAATGTCGGCGGCATCGCTCCGAACCTTGTACCACTCCTGCGGAGTAAAATGCTTGGGATTTGCAATGCGCAATCTGTCTTGAATTGATTTCATGCTGTATTATCCCATGTTCCACGGGCAATTTTACCAGCCCTGTGTTGCCTGCACGTTATGGAGCATACTACCACATCACCCTTATCGAATCTTTTCTTCTGGTAGTCATTTCCCAGAAAATTGCTGCTGCAAACAAAACAGGTCATTGCATGTTTTTTTACTTTCAGCCTGTCTTGGTGCTTTTTGTAACGACATGCTACTGAGCAAAATTTGGCTTTCCCGAATGGCGTACTTTGCCGGAATAAAGTTTTGCATCCATTGCATCGCCTAGTTGGATAATCACCGGCTTTGAGCGCCAAACTTCGACCTTTGATACCGTGTTCCGCTGCCTCTAGTGATCTGTAATTTCTGGTCACGTCCTTTGGACGTTTGTCGCCAAGCATAAATTCTCGTCGCTGATCTTGAGTCAAGGCAGCAACCCCGACGCCTTCCCTTTCTACAAGTGTTTCGTGCAGTTCTTTTGAGATAACGCCAGTTGACAAATTGAAACCAGCAGCCCTTTTGAATTCGTCTTTAGGAACGCCGTGACAAAGGTTCATGTGACCAGACAAGCTTTGGCCTTTCCAGTCGCAACCATCAACCAGGCATGACAGTTCATTCTGTGTAAGAAACTCGTCATAGTTTTGAGGGAGTGCCATTTCTTCAGGGTTGGCGACCCACCTGTCAAAGCGTTCAGCCATATAGGTTCTGTAACACATCGTTGAGCAGAATTTGGCTTTGTGCGATGGTTTGGAAAAGAAGTCATCACCACACGACAGGCACGGTTTGGTGTTTTGTTTAACATATTCTTCTCTGGTTGCTGCTTTCGTGCCGTGTCTATCCAAATAAGAAGCCTCCACAGCCTTCTTGCGGGTTGCTTTGAATAGATCGCTCTTTGTGTAGCATTTCATACTACAGAATTTTTTCTCAAGCCTTCTGCTCTTGAACTTCTCGCCACAGGTAGGGCATGGACCGAGGGTTGGTATCGGTTTTTTTAGTTTCGCGGATATGTATGCTCTACGACAGATTGCAGAGCATGTGAAATTGTGATCCTTTTCGTATTTGGCCCTCTCTGCCTGACGAGGGGATGCTTCAAATTCACACTTGCAATGAACGCAAGGTAAAAATGTTACAACTGGCGCTGCATGTCGGTTTGTCATTATCGTTGCCTTTCAAGTGCGCTATACCCGCCGTCAACTTGCTGCAAAATCCGCTTGCGCAATTCATCCTGATCCGCGCCATGCAACAGCGTATCGCAAACCGCCTTGATTGCAGCCTCAAAAAACGGAGTAAATTCTGCTTGTGACATAGACCCGAAGCTGATTGATTTACCCACATAAGCGGCCTTTCCATTTGGATCTACGAAGATTTCCACATGGCCGGTGGCAATTTTAACCCATTGTACGAGTGTGTTTTGACTGCCTTCCCAACCGCCCGCTTTTATGACTTCATTCATAAGCGCGAAAAACAGCCGGTGGTGGCGCGGGTTGCGGGGAACGTACAGGTTCACCAGAACGCCTTTGTTGGCTTTGGCTATCTTACCAACCAACGTCACCGCTTCGTCGTCTGCCGGTATTAGACAGCCGTTGCGGTGTTGGAAAAATGCGTATTTATTCACTAGACTTGGCCTTCGCGGTTTCAATGGCCTTTTTGACTTCAAGCGCGTCTGACTTGTTCAAAGCCCAAAACTCTTGCAGCGGAACGCGATTGCGATCTTCCAGGTATTCAACTTGATCTGGATTCTCTTTCAGGAATTCAAAAACTTTATCCGGCAGCTCGCCAATCGGCACCATGCGCAAGCCAAGGTCATCGTTGGGAAAGTCAAACATGATTGCATTCTTGCCGCCGATCTTCACAAGCCTATCTTCAGTTGCGGCATGTTCGGCCCATTCTGACGCTGAAAGTTCAACTGTTTTCATCTGGTCAAGTTCGGCCTCGTCATATGTCCCGCTGAAATCATCGGGCCATCCTGCGCGGTGTGCTTTGGCGGTGGCGCATTTCTCAATCATCTGGCGTGGCATTTTGGGCCATTTGCTTGAAGTATCCAGCACCGCAACAGCGCCTTCCTTCGGAACCTTGGTTTTCTTTGGTTTGCCGGTATCGGGCCATGTGTCGCCGGTTTCAATCCAATCAAATTGATTGTCCGGGGTTGTGATTGGCGCGTATTCATCCCAATAGGCCGTTGCCACAACTGGAAACCAATCGCCATGCGAAAACTTGTAAAGCGTGACTGTTGCGCTTTCGATACCAAGCGGATTCGTCGGACCTTTCAAATCATCCTTGCATACAAACTCGGTTGATTTGTCTGCTGGCCGATAATTTCCAGATCGGTCAGCGATAGCGCGATAACCGTCAATGCCGATGATGATGACCATTTGCCGTTTTTGCGCGTTGTTCTTGTTATAGATCACCGCGTAAATCTGGCGCCGCAACGGGTCCAGGTTAGTGCGGTTGCATACATGCATGAATTCGTCAAACTCAGCCGGGTTGCAATCTCTTGCTGTGGTTCGCTGAATCAGGTTCAACTGCTGCGGGGTGAAATGTGCAAGGCCTTGTGTGGGTGTTTTTGCAAGCGTGTTCATGTTCTATGTCCATTTCCATGATGTAGTTTTGCCGCCGTTAGAGAGTTGCGCTCCAGGTACGTCCATCTTGACCTTGAGCGCGGCCAGCACGGCCTTTTTGTCAAGTGTGGGGTCTTGTGGCTTCCAGTAGTCTGACGGTATCAGAGCCTCATCTATGAATATTGCCTTGTCTGGAACATTCTTCAGAGTAATCCGGCAGACCGCTGTCTCAAACGTGTCTTTTTGCGCCGTTTCCATAGCCGCTTGAATAATGGTGCGCGTCATTTCAATGCGTTTTTTGATCCGTGATTGGCGGGCGGTCATTTTCGCTATGACAATTTTCAACCCCTCAATCAAAGCATTATCATTGGCGGTCTGCATAATTGCAATTTCAATGGCCGTATCCAGGTTGGTCTCGCCTTCAATCATATCGCGGATTAACTCGGCGTCGTTATCATCGCCGGTCACTGCTGCCAAGTGTGCCTTGATCTGTTCGGCGGCTTGCATTTCTCTGTTGAGCTTGAAGCTGGCGTCGTTCATTGCATTGTTCCCTCGTGTTTCAAATCATCCGCAGTCAACAAACAGGCAATGTAACCAAACCTGTCTAAATCGTAATGCGGACAATTCAGAATGTGTTCCAGTTCCAGACGGTTAATATCGCCAGTGACAAAGGCTGAGATAACGTCTTCTGGTGTGTTGTAGGTCATGATTGCATCTCAACCGGCTTGCCGTTTGTGAGCGTGTACCAAATGTCAGGCTTTACGCCTTTCTTGCCGACAATTCCGGACCATGTGTGAATGATGTTCCAGTTGTCATCACGCTCACAAAGAAACAGTGCGGTTCCGTCAACCCCTTTGACCTTGCCGTATTTACCACAGGACATTGCAGCACCCATGTTGCCGGTTGCCGAAGCAGCACCGCTGTAGCCGGTTGCCGAAGCAGCACCGCTGTAGCCGGTTGCCGAAGCAGCACC
>JAAEPA010000850.1 GCA_024222475.1 Gammaproteobacteria bacterium
GCGGTACTGGTGCGACACTTTAATTTCCTCGATATATCAAAGGAATAACGCCTGCTTCCGATGCTGAGTAATGGGGCATTTGCCTCATCTCACATAGGAGCAGAGCCATGACACAGACCAATCAATCCGTCAGTCCACTACGCCGACGCATGATCGATGACATGATGATGCGCAAACTTTCACCCAAAACCCAGAACCAGTATATCCGTGCGGTAAAGGATCTGGCACATTATCTGGGCCACTCTCCCGATACGGCAACCGCTGAAGAACTGCGCAAGTATCAGTTGTATATGGTTAGTAATGGTGTTTCCCGTATCACGCTCAATGCGAACCTGAGCGCACTGAAGTTTTTCTTTGTCACCACGCTGGATCGTGCTGATGCCCTCACTAAAATCAGTACCGTGCCGGTACCGCGCAAGCTACCGGTGGTATTAAGCCTTGAAGAGGCCGCACGTTTGCTCAATGCGGCGGGCAACCCGAAGTATAAGGCTGCTTTGTCCGTGGCCTATGGGGCGGGTTTACGCGTCAGTGAAGTGGTTGCTCTCAAGGTCAGTGATATCGATAGTACCCGCATGACCTTGCGTGTAGAACAAGGCAAAGGGCGCAAAGATCGTTATGCCATGCTCTCACCGGTACTGATTGAGCACTTGCGTGCCTGGTGGCACTTTGCCAATGAGCAGCGGCTCATGCTTAAAGGTGGCTGGTTATTTCCCGGACAAAATCCCATCAATCACATGGGAACCCGCCAGCTCAGTCGTGCCTGTCAGGCGGCGGCAGCCGATGCACAGATCGATAAGCGTGTTTCAATGCATACGCTGAGACACAGCTTCGCCACGCATCTGCTGGAGGCCAAAGTGGATATCCGTGTGATTCAGGTGCTGCTCGGGCATAAAAAACTGGAGACAACCGCCGTCTATGCC
>JAAEPA010000851.1 GCA_024222475.1 Gammaproteobacteria bacterium
CGGGCACCCACCGAGCCTGGAGCAGCCTCCGGCGAATCGGCCTTGGAGAGCAGTCGGTCGGGCTAACTCCGGTTAAATGGATACCCCAGACAGATGTTATTGTCAAGTGGCGCGCCTGCCATGCGGAGGAAAAGCGTCAGCTTATCCCAATGCTTGAGCATGTATGAAATCGCCTCGCCCAGGCCCGAGTTCGGCTCGACTATTTTGTTCGCGAACTGGCGTTCTAACCACTCGTGAAGCGCCCGCATCAGGGGTTCGCTTTCTTTCTGGTGGAATAACAGCCGCTCCTCGGGCGACATCTCTTGCTCGCGTGCCACGGCGTCGTTCCCGTAGACCTTGGCCAGGATCTCCAGTGGATAACGGCATTCTTCGGGAAAATTTTCCACCTCGTCCACGAACCGGCGGCGGCCGTGGCTCAAGCAGTTGCCGAGGATCGTCTTGAATTCCCCGGGGAGGTTGCGCGAGAGCGCATCGCACATCTGGATGGGTGAGTCGAGTTCGGCCGACCTTTTCTTCAATACACTGTGGAGGTTTTCCCCGGCGTGTTTACGTCCAGTGAAGAAGAGCGCAATGCGGTGGTCCCCGTTTTTCGCAACCACTCCCGTGGTGAACATGCCCTTGCGTTTTGGCGATGTATCGCTTGGCCCCTCCTTCCCCTTGTTTTCGGCCATAAGTTCCAGAATTCTCGCCGTCGTGTCGTCGTTGTGCAGGACTTCACCTTGAGCCGCTGTGTCGACAAGCGCCCGATAGGCCGGCGCGATCAGTTGGGAGCGCGCATTGAGGGTATCCCACTGGGTCGCCGCCGGCAGCGGGATCCCGAGGTTGCCCTCGAGCTTGGCCAAGCGGTACATGGGGAAGCCTGCACCGTAGCGCAAGCACGCGAGCATGCTCGCTGCCGCCTCGTCGTACTTCTTGTTGCCAGAGCCTTCCGGCGCCGTAGCGGTGAACACCGTGCCACAGAGGTTGCAGCGCAGCTTCTCGAGTTCATACACCGTTGCCTGAATGGGTGGCATACCTGTGATACGCACGAGTACCCCCGCATCCACAGAGTTGTACACCTTTCCGGTGCAACCGATTTTGGGGCACGGATCGCCGGATTTCAACACTTCATGGGGTACCTTGACCCGCTTGGCGCCCGAGTACGAATCCGCTCCGTTTCGACCGTGTCCGCGGCGCTTTTTCTTTTTGCCCTGCCCTTCGTTTTTAATATCTTTGTCGTCACCGGGCCCTCCGTCCCCCGACGTCTCGTCCTTACCCTTAGCCAGGACATTTTTTATTTTTTCAGTCGGGGAGCCAAAGAGCAGTTTGCGCAGGCGGCTAATCGAGGTGCGCTTCTTTTCAAGTTCCCGCGTCAGGTGCTCAAGGGTCGTCAGCACCGCCTTGAACTTATGGATCTGCTCTTCGCCCAGGGGCGCCGAGCGCGCCTGCTCCAGGATCGCCTGCAACTCGCCCCATTCGAGATCTATTCGCTCAAACCGTTGCTTCTTCATTGGAGCGTACAGAGTAGCGAGCGAAAGCGCCCCGTCAGGGGATAGCCGAGGACCTCTTTGCGCGGCCGGTTCGGTTTGCCGGTCTGGTCGGCCTTGCCGCGGCCCGTGGTGCGACCCAAGAAGCTCCAGTTCACCGCCCGGTAGCAGGTACCCCGATACCTCCCGGGGTCCACGAAGGTCTCCAGGTAACGTGCCAAAAATAACTTCCCTTTTTTGGATATGTGGTGTGTTCACTGGATGAACGATATGGATAGAAACAATGCCGTGTTTGGGAGAGTCAAGAGCGAATACAGATGTCCAGAAGTGAAAATGGTGAATAGCGGTGATTTATCGATTGTAGTTAACAGGAGTCCTCAGCTTGTTGAGCCGGGGAAAAATTGAAAAGCTTTCGAACACGAAAGAATTGCGAGGTTTTCGGCGATACATAGAGTCTGATTCGACATTTTTCATACCAAGCAGTAATACAAGCACAATAACCCTAGTTATTTTATGGTAGACAAGGAAGATATAGCTCTTTTACGATATTTGGGGAAATAGCCTTCAAATATCGATGAATTAAAGAGCAAATGAAAAAAAACCTTTCTGAAGAAGCTGAAGCAGCAGCGAAAAAACTCTACGATACCCTTGGGGAAAAAGACAAACGACGATATGCAGCTGTACTCTATTTATCGGTTGAATCGAGAAGTATGGCGTATATTTGCCAGCTTCTTTGCGTAGATCACAAAACTGTTAGAAAAGGATTATCGGAGCTGTCACAAGACGATATACCAAATCCTGAACGCCAGCGCGGTAAAGGGGGCGGAAGAAAGAAAAAATGGGATGACCCGGAACTAAATGAGGCTTTTTGCGAAGTAATAAAAAATTTCACGGCAGGTGATCCCATGGATGAGTCAATCAAATATACCAATTTGAGTAAACACGAAATTGCGGAAATGCTCGCATTTGTTGGCTATAAGGTATCTCGCGGTACAGTTTCTAAGTTATTGAAAAATAATAGTTTTAAAAAACGAAAAATCCAAAAACGGAAAAGTTTGAAATCAGTTCAAGGTCGCGATGCGCAATTTCATCGCATCAATGCGGAGAAAGATGAATTCCACCAGGCAGGTGAACCTGTTATCAGTGTTGATACCAAGAAAAAAGAAGCCATTGGTAATAATCACAGGGAAGGTGAATGTTATGCCAATGGCCAATTAGATGGCCCTGACCATACCTATGAGAGTCTGAATGATGGCAAAGCCGTACCGCATGGGATATATGATCTCTATAATAATCATGCAGCCATACATATCGGTACTTCCAATGAAACGGCTGAATTTATCGTAGACTCAATAATTCTCTGGTGGGTTACCTATGGGATTTTGAATTATCCGAAGGCAAAACGATTACTAATTTTGATGGACTCCGGGGGCGCCAACTCATATCGTCATCATATCTTTAAAAAGGAATTACAACGACTCGCGGATGAGATTGGCATTACCATACATATCAAGCATTATCCTTCCTATACTTCAAAGTGGAATCCGATCGAGCATCGCGTGTTTCCTCATGTATCACGTGTTATCAAAGGGATTTTTATCCGTACGTATGACGAGTTTAAGAAACTGGTCGAGCGAGCGAAAACAAAAACTGGCCTCAAAGTTGTCGCAACGATTATCAACAATGTGTATGAGAAAGGAAAAACGGCAACCATAGATGATGTCAAACGATGTACTGTGACGTTTGACCCGGAGGAACCACGCTGGAATTACATTGTTTCACCAGTAGTGTGTGTATAAATATAGGGAAGTTATTTTTGGCACGTTACATAGGAGGCAATAGGTACCGCTTGATTGTAGTTGTGAAGTACCAGCAACAACTTATGTTCATTAGATTCGTCGGCAGCCACGCCGAATATGACAGAGTAGACGCAGAGACGATGTGATGAATATCCGGCCTATCAAAACAGAAGCGGACTATGACAATGCCCTAACTGCCATTGAGGAGCTATGGGACGCGGAAGAGGGCACACCTGACGGCGACTGGCTGGATGTATTGGTAATCCTGGTTGAGGCTTACGAAGCGAAGCATCACCCTATTGACCCGCCAGACCCAGTAGAG
>JAAEPA010000852.1 GCA_024222475.1 Gammaproteobacteria bacterium
ACCAATTTCAGTCGCTTCTCGATAAATCTGCTGACGCTTCCCATCACCCGTTCAGCCGCCTTGGGCGTCTTCACGAAGATGTTGCAGTCATCAGCAAACCTGCAAAACTCAAGACCGCGCCGCTCCAGCTCTTTATCCAGTTCATCCAAAACGATGTTACTGAGTAATGGACTGAGCGGGCTGCCTTGTACGGCCCCTTCCGTGGATGGGCTCACCACCCCATCAGCCAGGATGCCACTGCGTAGTATTATGCCAATCAGGCGTAATAGGCGCTTGTCGCTCACTTGCTGACTCAGACGGGCAATCAGCCGATCGTGGTGTATCCTATCAAAGAATTTCGATAGGTCGATATCTACCACGTAGGCTTTACCGCCGGTGACGATCTCTCGCGCCGCCTCTATCGCTTGGCGTGGGCTTCGCCCGGGGCGAAAACCATAGCTGTGCGCAGAGAACAGCGGTTCGAAGATCGGTTCTAACAGCAGCTTCAGCGTGGCTTGCACCACCCGATCGCGTACCGTCGGCACGCCTAATAAGCGAATGCCTTTCCCCCCGGGCTTTGGGATCTCCACCCGCCGCACCGGGCTGGGTTGGTAAGTCCAGCTTTCGAGTTCCTGTTGCAGCTGACTTAGCTCTTCGTCCAGGCGCGATTCGAACTCTGCAATCGTGACCCCGTCAATGCCGGGTGATCCTTTGTTCTTCCTCACTCGCCCGAAGCCTGCGCCCAACCATTCGGTTCGGCACAGTTCTTCGAAGAGTCTGGTCTCGTCAATCAATAGGTCATCGCTACTCATTTCACTCTCT
>JAAEPA010000853.1 GCA_024222475.1 Gammaproteobacteria bacterium
AGATGACCACCGCTTCCGGGAATGCGTCGGCCAGAGCCTTGTGCGCCGCCTGGAAGCGGGAGAACGCCGCGTGCGCGGTGTCGGAGTTGCGATAGGCCTCCAGTGTGCCGCACACGCTGGTCTCACCATCGCAGGTCGACGCCGTGCGCGATGCACAGCGGTGGGCGCCGGCGATCAGAGCCGCCCGCGCGCCGAGACGGACCATCAGCAGCGCCGCCTGTTCGCCCGAACCAAGCTCGAAGGATGCGTGCGGCGCTTCCAGGATCAGCTCGCGGGTGGCCGCCGGATTGACGATCAGCGTCGGGCCGAGACCAGCGCCGCTTTCGTCCATAGCCGCCAGATAGTCCTTACCGGCGAACGGTGCGCGATAAATTTGGTAGCCGGCCTTGCCCTGCAGGCCGAGCGCCGTATCGGTATTGCCGGAGATCAGCGTGGCGGCGAAGCGGCGGAAGGCGGCGAGCGTCGCTTCCGATTGGCGCATCGTGTCGATCGAGTTCGGCAGCGCCCGATCCCGGGTTCCGATCCACGGGATCAGTGGGCTGGTGACGGTGTGGACGGTTGGGGGAGTGACGTCGTCGGCCGACGCATTCTCGACTGCTAGCGCCAGGCAAAAGGCGGTCGTTAGCAGAATGAAATAGCGTAGAAGCCAGTGCGCCATTGTCATCGCTTCACCGCTCGCGCCTCTACCGTGACTATCAATCAGGCTCAAGCCCTCAGGCCAACCGGCAGGTGCCATTTAATACACAACGTCTATCGGATTGTCGTGTTTGACCAACCGTTCGGTCTTGGAACTGAGCCCATCTGCGCCCGCACGCTCTGTCACCCTTTCGTTGTTTCCAATTTCGAACACTTTGCAATACTCGCCTCGCAACGGTGGCACTCCATTGGGCGATCAGCCGTGGCGGCGCCGCTGGGTTTTCCGCAGTGCCTCGCGTTTAGCGGGAATCTCAACTTGAATGCCGCTCTTCGAAGAGGTAGGCTGGCCAATATATTCATCCGAAGCGCCATTTGCCAACTGAGACCGAAGCATAAATGTCTGAGCGAATGACTAGTGAAAAGAAAACCGACCAGCTAGTAAAGATCAACGTCGACCAACTTTTCGGGCGTTTCAGCCACTCTTTGTATTTCGGCGGTGATCAAGATATTTCAATAATAACAGCTCCTAACGGGTACGGAAAGACTGCAATGCTCCGTATAATCGACTCGTTTTTTAAGAGAAAGCTTAATGTTTTTCTTTCTTTGGATTTTGAACAAATTTTCTTTGCTCTAGAATCTGGGCGGCGAATCCGAATAAGTAAGCAACTCTCGGAGGATCTAATTAGGGAAGAACCTCCTGACAATCCTCAAACGCTGATAACGACCTCTGGATTTGGCGCAGATGGACAATATTACGATATTGACCAAGAAGTAAGGTCGGTCGATATAAGCTTTCTTCAGCGACATCTTCCTGTTGATCGAATTGGACCGAATCTGTGGATAGATTTTAATTCGCAAGGAAGGTATACAACGGATAGAATAATAGAAATGTATCGCGACGAATTGCCTCCGAGTTTTGATAGTTCTAAGAAACTCCCCGATTGGTTGCTTTCTGCTACGAACTCTGTCGATACGCATTTAGTGGAGACTCAGAGACTGTTGTATCTTGAAGAACAGGTATCCGGTCGACATGGTATGCGACCGCATATCAGGCCACCATCGGTTGTTGAAAAAGATGCCAGCGATCTATCTGAGAGGATCGGTACTCTGCTTCAGCGCTACGCAAACGAATCGCAAAAGCTCGATCAGTCGTTTCCGAAACGTGTAATAGAGTCTCGTAATGAATCAGCTCGTGACGAAGACGAGATTAGGCAAGATCTCGAAGATCTTAACGAAAAGAGAGATGACCTTGTCTCTGTCGGACTTCTCGGAAGAACGATCAGCGAGGCTATTCAACCATCAGACATTTTTCGAGATGAAACGATTAGAAAGATACTAGAGATTTATATAGTTGACACTAAATCAAAACTCGGAATATTTGATGAAACTTACGAGAAAATTAGACTTTTCAAGCAGATATTGGATGAACATTTTTCGTTTAAAGAAATAGTCATCGATTCCAAGGATGGCATTGGGGCCATAGATACCGATACTGAGGCGACGATTCCGTTGCCTGAGTTATCATCTGGGGAACAGCATGAATTAGTATTAATATATGAGCTCCTCTTTAAAGTTGAAGAAGATTCACTCATTCTAATTGACGAGCCAGAGTTATCGCTGCATGTTGCGTGGCAAAAGCGTTTTATCGCTGATCTTCAGAAAATCCAAGAAATAAAGAAGATGAAAGTGTTGATCGCAACACATTCGCCTCAAATCATTAATGATCGTTGGGATTTTGTTCAAGAACTAGCGGCAAATTGAAGCATGAGTGCAATTCGTGACGAGATCAACGGCAATACGCTTGCAAACCAAGTTCGATTAGAAAGGGCGGCTCACCAAAGGGCGTTTCTTCTCCTTGAGGGTAGTGGAGACGCCTTATTGTTTCGGAAGTTCCGCGATGTTCAGACTTCCTCGGTTGTCGTGTGCCTCGGTCGGGAAAACTTACTAGAAGCTATCACAATCTTGGAGATGTCTGGTTTCGGAGGTGCCATTGGTGTTGCAGACAGAGATTTTAGCGAGTTCGTCGGATACCCCGAGTGGGAAGGGACAGTTTTCTTCTCCGATGAGAATGACATCGAGATAATGATATTGTGCTCGCCGGCTCTTGAAAACGTTGTTCGTGAATTTGGGAATGATGATCGCATAGATGCTTTTCAACAAGCGACGGGACGGCGGGTCTCTGAATCGATCTTTGAGGAAGCGAGCTTTATGGGAGCGTTTCGCTTGCTCTCTCAGCACCGTGGGTGGTCATGTGAATTCAGTAGCATGAGATGGAGGTTTTCAAATGGGAATTTTTTCGCAATTGACCGACACAGGATGGTGCAGCAGATACTGCAAAGGTCAGTAACCGATACAGACGCCGCTGCTGCTGACGTAGTCGAACTGATAAAAGAAAAAGTTGCGGCGTCTACAAAGAGGCGGGAGATTTGCTGCGGCCATGACTGCGTAAGAATACTTGGTCGCGCGTTGTATAAAAAGCTTGGTAGCACAAATCAGTTTTGCAGCGAGAAAGGCGCAAGAGAATTGGCAAAGATACTACGCCTTTCCTATGAGTATGAATTTTTTAAGTCAACTATACTTTATAAATCGATAGTTGATTGGCAGACGAAGTCCGGATATCGGATACTGCAATAGTTGAAGAGCGTTACTCGCGCAGGGTGCCATCGGAAGAACAAGCTCTAATCGGCCGCGACATTATTACCGGTTTAGAATGATTATCGAACCATTAGTCGGTAGAACTGTTGCCGCGGCCTCAAAGGAACAAACGGCAAGCCAGAAGTAGCGTGAGCTTCCGTTGGCGATACCATCACTTCGCCGCCCCGGTCTGCGCGAATGCCTTGCCGATGTCGGCCCATGTCAGCGCCGGCTGATCGAAGACCCGGGCGCCGAGCCCCTGGATCAGCGGTTCGTGGATCTCGGCAAACTCGAATGTGCCGTCGATGACATAGACGAAATACGCGGTGCG
>JAAEPA010000854.1 GCA_024222475.1 Gammaproteobacteria bacterium
CAATGGCACGGCTGGTCAGTTCCGGCGACAACCCGTCCTTACCCTCTATACCTCGTGTCTGATTGGCATTGGCCGGTATGAGGCTGGCGTCTACCCCAAATCCTTCGCCTCCGACCAGGCCTTCATCAATGCAGCGTTGCAAGACCTTCTCAAATAGATGTCGGAAGATATCGCTTTCGCGGAACCGTCCGTAACGGTTCTTGGAAAAGGTGGAATGGTCTGGAACAGGATCAGTCAGATCGAGCTTGCAAAACCACCTGTACGCCAGATTGAGATAAACTTCTTCACAAAGCCGACGCTCCGAACGAATGCCCTGACAATAGCCCAAAAGCAGCATCCGGATCATCAATTCCGGATCAATCGATGGCCGTCCGCAGTCGCTGTAATAAGCGGCCAATAATGGCCGCACATCCGTCAGATCAACAAACCGGTCAATCGCCCGCAATATGTGATCATCAGGCACATATTCATCGATCGAAAACTCGTAAAACAGCGACCCTTGCGCAACCTGCCGTGGTCCCATCATCGCAGTCAGCCTCCCAAATCACTCGGAAAACTGAATCAGCGGAAAACGGCCTTTTCAAGCCGACTTTTTCAACACTATCTCCGCACACCTGCCATTCGAGTGAGATTGGCTGCTAAACTGCACCCGAGGTCCGCTCTGAGCCCATTTGCAGACATGAGGAACAGCTAAACAGGAATTTTCAGACCTGCTAGTCGAAGTTGACTTTCTTTTTTGCGTCGCAGCACGGTTGGATCGTTGGGCGCGTCCGGTTTACCACCAAGCCATGGTGCTTCTTTTATTTCGGAATTGAGC
>JAAEPA010000855.1 GCA_024222475.1 Gammaproteobacteria bacterium
ACCCCCTTTAGAGGAAATTTCAGCGGGGAGTGGACCACAATACCCCCAGGTGGCAGGGTTAGGTCACCGGTCATGCGCAAGCGAATAGCCCCGTCCTGCCATTTACCCAGGCTGTAATTGAGCGTTCCGAAATGAGTCGGGAATCGTTTTAATATAATGTCGATCCCGTCTACAACCCAATGTTCCGGAATACCCGCCCCAAGTACTAGGGCGTCGTCCATCTCCCGTTCATAAAGGAACATGCTGCGTACCGCGCGAATGTACTCTGCGCCGACCCAGGTGTGAGGTAGGTCACCGATGAACTTCGGGGCATTGCGATCGCGCCACACGATTTCCCCCCAATGATTCCAAGCGGCTGGGCGCTGATCCTGAAAGAAAAAGTCCAGCGCCTCGTGAGCGCGATCCTTGAATCCCATGCGGATAAAGGTTCCTACTGCTCTTAGTTCATAGGGGGTGTAGGCCTCCCAATGCATGCCTTCTTGACTGCGTTTGCGCAGGATCTGGTAGTATTTTTCGAAGGTCCTGATCAGGGCAGC
>JAAEPA010000856.1 GCA_024222475.1 Gammaproteobacteria bacterium
AACTGAAACTTCCGAGCCTTGATCCGGTCCGACCGGATCGATTGCCCGGTGTGCATTTGCACCTGGAATTTAAACCGGATCAGGTGGCTACTGCGATCCTGCACCAACTGTATGCGCTTGCGCAGTAAATCGCGTAATCCGCGCTCGGCCTTCGGATAAATATACCCGGTCGGCAATATGCCCAGGCGCATCAGGTGGGCGAGATGAAACGCATCGTAACGGTCGTTGGTGCGTTTCAGACCGCTGTATTGAACCACCTTGGCGGTGTTCACCAGCTCTACCTGATGTCCGGCTTCCTTTAACGCATCGGCTAACCAGTACCAGTTGTAGGTGGACTCGACCGCTATGGCCTTGAGCTCATTCTTGTACGGGGACAAGGTTCGAATGCTTAGTTCGGGATCGTTGTCCAGCTTCTTTTCAAGTATCCGCTGGTCCTTGTCATCGATGACGCAGACGACATGATTATTTGAATGTAAATCGATTCCGCAATAGAGTGTCATGGCAACCTCCAATGACTTGTGTGAGAACTATCATTGTAACCCCCACCACACCGTGGTGGGGCGAGGTTGCCTTATGTTTATCAAGTCTTTGAGTTTGAATGTATTTATATGTGGGTACTAAAGCAACAAAATTTTACCGGCGTTATTTACTTGTGAGCATAACGACTTGTGGCAAAATCAAAGACCAGACCCTGTTATTCTGGTGTCTGGGAAATATGGATCAAAGAATCTCAAAATGCGCATTACGCGGCTTGTTGCCGCAAATCGAGGTGATGTCCTGCGGGCAGGCGGACAGGCAGATCACCAGGTCCATTTCGGCACGCATG
>JAAEPA010000857.1 GCA_024222475.1 Gammaproteobacteria bacterium
GAGCCTGAAGTTCTGATTGACAGCGATGAACGAATCGCTGAAGCAAAGTGCACGTGTAATTTTTACACACAGAATAAACTCTATAAAGGTCCGTGCGAGCACATTCTGGCGTTACGCATCAGCCACAGCCGCCAATATCTAACGTGAGTTCGGGATAAGGTTTTTGAGACAGCACCCCGATTCATCGGGGTGTTCCAGAAGGGTCACACGATCTCTCTCTTTCGCTCCCTTCCCAACTGCCGGGAAGGGAGCGGGGAGACGGCCATGTTTCTCTGTGATCACCACAATGAATTGTGGTGTTGTCTCAACAAGATGCGCCGACTTGCCTTCAACAACGTTTTTCCCTGGCATCGCAGGCATCTTGCCTGCGTCCTGGAAGGGGGTAGGATGTTTGTGAGTTCAGGGAGAGATTATACTTATGGAAGAGAAACTTCAACAACTTAAAGAAATCTTAGGTGAAATTGATGATATAGCGAGGGCTGCCGCTGTATTGGAATGGGATCAGCAGACCTACATGCCGCCTGGTGGAGTCGAAGCGCGCTCAATGCAATTAGCGA
>JAAEPA010000858.1 GCA_024222475.1 Gammaproteobacteria bacterium
TCTACTGCGGAAAAGCCATATTGGCCAGATTTCCCGATTAAATTCGTTAAATATGCCCAATATTCGCCTTATTTAATCAAAAAATCTGGCTCAAAATGGTTTCCCCTCGCTGCGACCCATATTCTCGGACAGCCTCCTAGTGGTCTACCAACACTGAGGGATCGCTTATGAACCTGGAAAAGGTGGTTTTTGGTTTCTTCATCCTGCTCGCTCTGACCCTGAATCTCGCCTTTGTGATCGGTGACATCGATAATCCGGATCATCACGAGGTCTGGATACTCTTTGCGGCCATCATCGTCAATCTAATTGCCACCGGCTTGAAATTGGGCGATCGCTCACACATAGGAGCCGTACTGCTTTCTACCAGTCTAGTTGCGGATCTACAATTGTTCATCGCCGCCAGCGTATGGACCTATGCCGAATATGGTCCACCCTCGGAAATGAGCCCAGCGGTCATGGCAAGTATCGTATCACTGGCCGCAGGCGCCTTGTTCGCGAATCTCGTATCCGTCGTCATGCTGGTCTCCGATACCTTGATATCGAGACGCTAAGGAGGACTAATGACCCAGACCTCCGACCTGGATCGCGTTACGGCGATCGTATTGCGTTTTATGCGCGGTCCTATTCTCTTGCTCATCATCGTCTATGGCGTAGGCATCACCGGAATGGCACTGATACCCGGGCAGGACGCCAATGGAAATCCCACCCAGATGGGCTTTTTCCATGCCCTTTATTTCATGAGTTATACCGCGACAACCACCGGTTTTGGCGAGATCCCCAACGAATTTACCGACCTACAGCGCATGTGGGCCATCGTGTGCTTATATATGAGCGTGATAGGTTGGATCTATGCCATCGGCTCCATCATCAGTCTGGTGCAAAACCCGCATTTCAAACA
>JAAEPA010000859.1 GCA_024222475.1 Gammaproteobacteria bacterium
GGTGGGTGTTGTCTTTGAAGGCGCCGCTGAGCAAGTTGCGCATGAAGCCGATGATTTCCTCATAGTATCGATGGCGATGACCGGCATGGATCGGGGCATCGTATTCATCGATCAGTACGATGGCTTTTTGGCCCGTGGCGCGATGGAGTAGCTCGGTAAGCAGGGCAAGCGCATCTTGGAGATCGGTTGTTTTGGCCGTTCCTTCCATTATGGCTTTCACCATACGGTCGTCGATACCTCGGGGTTTAGCCTTTACGATGACCTCTTCATGGGCGAGAAACAGCTTGGCAAGTATCCTGGCGAGCGCATCATGGCAGCTCTGGTAATCGGAAAACTTCACGTCCTTGAAGGTCAAAAAGATGGTGGGATAACGGCCGCAATGAGCCATGATCTCGGGTTGTCTTGCAACTTCAAGACCTTCGAACAGGGTCGCGCCTTCTTCCTGGCCCGAGTCGAAGAAATAATGCAACATGGAGAGATTCATGGTCTTGCCGAATCGCCTGGGTCTCGGCAGCAGAATGACTTCGGCGCCACTGTTGACCACATCCGTGATCATCATGGATTTATCCAGGTAATAGTAGCCGCCGGTGCGCAGTTTCTTGAAATCCGAGATGCCGATGGGAATTTGTGCCACTGGTGCCTCCGTCCCTTCAATCATAGCATTTGGCCGGCAAAAAATGGAAGCGCACTGGAAATGCGATCCCGTCTAGCCCGCATTTCTCACCAGCGTTCGTAGCGAGACGGCGTAGATTGGTTTGTAGCAAGGCTTTCCGATTGAAGATTTTCGCAGGCGTACTGGACTGTACGTTGAGAAAATCTGATTGA
>JAAEPA010000860.1 GCA_024222475.1 Gammaproteobacteria bacterium
ACTCATTTTGCCAGACCGTTCTCAACCCTGGCCACGGCCCGAAAAATCGCCCGGGCCTTGTTCATGGTCTCGGCCCACTCATTTTCGGATATTGAATCATAGACAATCCCGGCCCCGGCTTGGATGTGCAGATGGCCATCCTTGATCACCGCGGTACGGATGGCAATGGCGGTATCCATATTGCCGTTCCAGGCGATATACCCCACGGCGCCACCATAGATTCCCCGCTTTACGGGTTCAAGCTCGTCAATGATCTCCATGGCGCGGATCTTGGGAGCTCCGCTCAGGGTACCGGCGGGGAAGGTAGCACGCAATACATCCATGGTCGTGCGTCCCTGCTGAAGTTCACCCGTGACATTAGATACGATGTGCATGACATGAGAATAGCGCTCGATGAGCATTTTTTCGGTAAGCCGTACAGTGCCGATATTACTTACTCGCCCCACATCATTGCGTCCCAGATCGATCAGCATCAAGTGCTCAGCCAACTCTTTGGGATCCGCCAATAAATTGCGTTCGTTCTCCCGATCTTCGCGGTCGTCCCTCCCCCGGGGTCGAGTCCCGGCAATGGGTCGTACCGTCACCTTCCGATCCTCCAGATGGACCAGTATCTCAGGTGAGGAGCCGACGATCTGAAATCCTTCGAAATTTATAAAATACATATAGGGAGAGGGATTGAGGCTGCGCAAGATCCGGTATAGGTCCACGGCTTGGGCCTTAAACGGTATGGATAGCCGCTGGGACAATACCACCTGCATGACATCGCCATCGACGATGTACTGCTTGGCCTTGTCTACCGCCTCATTGAAACCCCTTTTGGTAAACCCCGACACGAAGTCTGATTCTCCGACCTCTCGTTCAAGACCAGACAGGCCATAGGTCGGCACCGGCCGGCGCAGCTGCTGTTCGAGTTCCCGTAAACGACCTTCACCCTGGGCCAGGGCATCCGGCTGGCTGGGATCGATATGGACCACGAAATATAGACTACCCTTGAGATTATCGAACACCACCAGTTGCTCAGACAACATAAGCAAGATATCCGGCGTCCCCAGCGGGTCCGGTTTACCGTCGCCATCCAGTCGGGGCTCGATATAAGCAATGGTGTCATAGCCAAAATAACCCACCAGCCCCCCGGTAAAACGCGGCAGGCCTTCGATCTCCGGGATACGGTAGCGGGACTGGAAGTCCTCGATCCAGGTCAATGGATCATCCACCTCTTGATGGCTTATGATCCGACCTTGCTCAAAAACCTGGATCTTGTGTCCCCGCACTTGGATGATGGTCTTGCAAGGCAGGCCGATAATGGAATACCGGCCCCATTTCTCTCCCCCCTGAACCGATTCCAACAAATAGCTGCAAGGCCGATTCGCAAGTTTAAGATAGGCGCTCACCGGAGTATCGAGATCGGCGAAGACCTCTCGCACTAGAGGAATACGGTTATATCCCTCGGCGGCCAATTGCTCGATTCGTTCAGGGGTCATTGTCCCGGATATTTCATGAATTTACGCGATGATCGCGTAGAGATTTGTTTTCACAAGGAATTATGCGAAGGAGCGGGGTATCCACGATTACGGTCGACTGAGCAACAATCTTGTGGAAACAAAGGTCAAGCGAGGGCGTGTGCAATATATGAAATATCCGGGTTATATCCCTCAAGCGGTCTGTTCAAGCAAACCACTCAATTCGGTCATTGAATCGATCACCGCGTCCGGGGCGTAATCGCGTATGTCTTCACCATGATTGTATCCGTAACTCACACACACGATCTGAAATCCCGCGGCACGGGCAGCCTTTACATCGCTGCGCGAATCCCCCAGCATCAAACAGTCGGCAGGGACGGCACCCAGGGTTTGGGCCGCGTGCAGTAATGGCAGAGGATCAGGCTTTTTCCTAGGTAGTTGATCGCCGCTGACTACGATTTCGAAGTACGGCGCAATTTCCAAATCCCTCAGTAGAGGCTGGGTAAAACGTTCGGCCTTGTTAGTGACACTGCCCAACCGAAATCCCCCCGAAGATAGATAGGCCAGCCCCTCCATAACCCCAGGATAGAGCTGACTGCGCTTAGAGGTATTTTTAGCATAGAGGCCCATAAAGATCGGTAGCGCCTTCCCATACAATGCTTGATCGGGTTCTCCGTCGATGCTATTGAGCAACGCCCGCTTGACCAGGCGCTCCACACCGTTGCCCACCCACTGACGCACCGCCGCCTCTCCCCGCTCGGGCAAACCGAGGCCTTGCATCATTTCATCGACACAATACGCCAGGTCCGGGACACTATCGACCAGGGTTCCGTCCACGTCGATAAGCACCATCTTGGGTTTTTTCAGGGCCACGGGCATCATTCCTCATTTCGAATCAAAGTGCTACTTGGCATTCGCCTTACCCATTTCATCACGCATTGCAGCGATAGTGGCCAGGTAATCATCGGTGCCGAAAATTGCCGATCCAGCCACAAAGGTATCTGCGCCGGCCTCTTTGACCTCACGAATATTATTGATCTTTACGCCACCATCGACTTCCAGGCGAATGTCGTAGCCACTGCGATCGATCCGGTCACGTGCAGCGCGCAATTTATCAAGCGTGGCGGGGATGAAAGACTGTCCGCCAAAACCAGGATTGACCGACATCAGCAATACCATATCTACCTTGTCCATGACATAGTCAAGATAATCCAGTGAGGTGGCCGGATTGAACACCAAACCCGATTTGCAGCCCTGGTCCCGAATCAACTGTAAGCTGCGATCGATATGTTCCGCCGCCTCGGGATGAAAAGTGATGTAGTTCGCACCAGCCTTGGCAAAATCCGGAATGATGCGATCCACCGGTTTCACCATGAGGTGAACATCGATCGGGGCAGTCACACCATGGCTGCGCAGCGCCTGACATACCAGTGGACCGATGGTCAGATTCGGAACATAGTGATTATCCATGACATCGAAGTGGATGATATCCGCCCCAGCTTCCAGTACAGTATCGACCTCTTCTCCGAGGCGGGCAAAATCAGCAGACAGAATGGATGGCGCGATAAAATCTGGTTTGGGCATAGGTCATATCTCGTTGTGAATAGTAAAAAACCAAAATTCTTAGAACGGCGAACTTTACCCCATCAACCACCAATTTGCAGCTTTAGGGGCGAAATAATTACTCAACTCTGGTTCGTGAGGTGCGCGGTCGTAGCCCTATCCACCGACTTTCTGTCATTCCAGCCAAGTGATAACCAACTGACACATAGGTGTTTTTAATGTCTCTAGCTATTTCCTTACATGTCCTTGCCGCGACAATCTGGGTCGGTGGGATGTTTTTTGCCTACATCGTGCTGCGCCCGGTGGCCGCACGCCAATTAAATCCCGAATTACGTTTAAAACTGTGGCAAGAAAATTTCCAGCATTTTTTCACTTGGGTATGGGTCGCGATACTTACCCTGCTTACCACAGGCTACTGGATCGTCTTCCAAGTCTACTCGGGCATGGCCCATGTGGACCTGCACATCCATATCATGCAGGGTCTAGGTATTCTAATGATGTTGATCTTTGCACATGTTTACTTCGCACCGTTTAAGCGGCTGAAACGCAACATCGATGCTGGCGACTTACCCGCCGCCGCCAAGGACCTGGCACTGATTCGCAAGGCCATCGCCACCAATCTAAGCTTAGGTCTGATCCTAATCGTAGTCGCAACGGGCGGAAAATATTTGTAATTCAAACTAAAAAGGCCCGCTGTTGCGGGCCTTCTTAACACTACTCGACCACTATCAAATACACTATTTACAGGCCTGGCCGGCATAATGAGCCGCCAGATTAGCGATATCCCCATCCGAGAGTGGCGCTACCATGGCCTTCATGGTGGGATCCCCACGATCACCTGCCTTGTAGGCCTTGATCGCCTTGGCCAGATAGGCTTCATGCTGACCGGCCAGATTCGGATACATCGGATTAGTGCTCTTACCATTGGCGCCGTGACAGGCCGCACAAGCAGCGGCCTTGACCTTGCCGGCAGCGGCATCACCTCCGGCCATCGCCATTCCACTAGTCATAGCCAGCAAAGTCACGCTTAACATCACCGCACTCTTTCTCATATTGTATTCTCTTTCTGATTGATGACTTGCTTGGCCTAGCACCTAGATCCTGCAAGTCCATATTAAAAGATAATTCAGCCACTAAATTCTACCGTTTATTAGTATAAAGCGAAACACTACTAAAGTGGTGGTTATCGATACATGGATAGGATGGGATACTATCCATGTAAAAAAACCGGTTCGACTTGATTTCTCGATCATCTGCAATAACCACCCCATTAGAGGATGCCATGGCTTTAGCCACCCATGATGACCGACCGCTGCTGATCTATGACGATGCCTGCAGCATTTGCCGGGCCTGGGTCTCTTACTGGCAGCAGTTCACCACGGGGAAAGTGCGTTATGTTCCCTACCGAGACGTGCTCGACAGACTCCCGCATGTCCCCCGGGAAAGCCTCGAACGCGCGATCCATTTCCTCAATGAGGACGGCACCCTTTCGAGTGGGGCTCATGCGGCCTACAAGGTGCTCGAACAGACAACGGGAAAGGGGCACTGGTTAGGGTTATATCGATTCCTTCCCGGCTTTGCGTGGCTGGCCGAGGGGATTTTTGCCTTCTTTTTAATCCCAAACTCCGCTATTCAACGGATGGGGCTGTGGCTGTGGAGACGACCGTCACCCAAACCTGCCGAGTACTCGCTGGTCTCGGGACTGTTTCTGCGCCTGCTAGCATTGATCTATCTGGTGGCCTTTATTTCCATAGGTGTACAGATACTTGGACTGTCCGGATCTGAAGGCATCTTCCCCTTCGCTGAGGCACTTCGTCACGTTCAGGAACAACAAGGATTAGAACGTTACTGGTTCTATCCCACGGTATTTTGGGTCAACGCCAGCGACCTCGCACTGCAGATCATCCCAATCTTGGGCTGCGTTTTCGCTGTTGCTCTATTTTTCAATCACCTGCCACGTCTCTCGCTTATCTGCTTGTTCGTGCTCTACCTGTCGCTGTTTCACGCCGGCTGGATAGTCATGAATTTCCAATGGGATTATCTGCTGCTGGAGGCCGGCTTTCTTGCTATTTTCCTGCCCGGCGGTTCGCGGATCGTCATCTGGCTATTCCGCTGGCTGCTGTTTCGTTTAAGATTTCTCTCCGGGGCGGCGAAACTCATCAGTCAAGACCCCAGCTGGTCCGGGCTTACCGCCCTGAATGTCTACTTCGAAACCCAGCCCCTGCCCCACCTGGGCTCATGGTATGCCCACCAGCTACCGGAGTGGATGCTGAAACTCGGCACCGGCACCACCCTGTTCGTCGAACTCATGGTGCCTTTCATGATGTTCCTGCCTCGGGGCCCGCGGTTCATCGCGGCCTGGGCCACCCTGGTGCTGCAGTTGCTGATTATCGCCACCAGCAACCACAACTTTTTGAATCTTCTCACCATCGCCCTGTGCCTGTTTCTATTCGACGACCGAGCCCTAAGACGAGTGATCCCTGCACGCGCAGCCTCCTGGTTGAGCGTGCCACTGCCCCCAGACAAGACCCGCAGGCCCTGGCGCAACGCCCTCATTGGCTCACTGAGCGGCCTGATCATCTTCGTCAGCGGCTTACAGATCTGGGAGATGCTTTCCGCCCGCCCCAGCCCCGAACCGGTAGCCACCCTGCTGAAGGGAATCAAACCGTTTCGCATCGTCAACAAATACCATGTCTTTCCGATTATCAAGACCGAGCGCATGGAACTCGTGATCAAGGGCTCCCTGGATGGCCAACAGTGGCAAACCTACAGGTTCAAATATAAACCGGGAGACCCCAGCAGACGCCCTCAACTGGTCATCCCTCACCAACCAAGGATCGACTGGATGATGTGGTTTATACCCATCAACCATCATCCTATGATGCAGAGATGGTTCGAAGGCCTCCTCTACGGCCTGCTGGATAATTCACCCGCAATAACCGGGTTACTGGAGTCCAATCCCTTCCCCGAACAACCACCGCGCTATCTTCGTATAGACACCTACCGCTATCGATTCACCGATATGCAGACCCGCACCACGACTGGACAATGGTGGGAACGCGAATACCTGGGACCATTCTATCCCCTACCTTGGTTGGAATCGGCAAACCCTACAATCTACCATTCTGGACCTTGATCTCGCGGGCATGTGACAGTGGGCTTAAATGCCAACCTATCCGACGGGTAGCCCATAATTCTGCCTTACCGGCACTCTCCCGCCACTGTAAACCGATCAAGTTTCCTTCAAGTTCGTTAGAATCTGTGTCATCGATTGCGAAAATCGAACGACTTGCCTAGGTATGGAACCAGCAATGATTTACACAGGACGTAACAATCAGGCACGAGCCCCACAGGGAATGGTAGCGGAAATCATTAATCCGGGGCGCTCTCTGCTCGCAAAATGTCTGATCAAACTACTCGGCCAGGCCAGAGACTCGAGCTTCCGTAATGATCATCAGGCCCGGGACCTCTATACAAGATACGATGCGCTGGATGCCCTAGCAGCATTTCATAAACGCATCACTAGAACCTGTCTCAAGCAGGCTGAATCCAATTTTCTCGATCCTGTCTGCACTGATCCTTCAAATTCTGCTCACCAAAACGATCCTGACAATATTCAGGTTATCGAGCTTGACGATATCTACCTCAGCGAACAAGTAATCCCACTAGCCGAGTCATTAACTATGCAGTTTGCAGACCCTTTGTTGAGACTCGAGGTTTGCCTAGAGCAATTCAACAAAATTTTACCAAATAAAATCAATACCCTGGGTTGGCATCCGCTAGCGCTTCTAGAGGCATTTCTAGCGGGGATAAAACAGCTTAGTATCAAGGTCGAGGGTAAAATATTCCTTTGTCAGTGTTTTCAAGCACAATTATCAAATCACCTCGGAGACCTATATCATCAACTTAACCAAATCCTTAGCGATCAAGGCATTGTTGATGACAACCCGCGCCTGAGTAAGGCCGTCGCCAGCAACCACCGGCAGAGAAAAAAGACGATCGAGGATGGAGCCGAGAGCAGACCAAATATCAGTGCTATTTCTACACCACAAATTGATCCGTTTTTGCTATTTCATCTAGCAGCAGATGCTCCTGGTACAGGTAGCATTTTGAGCGCCTATCAGCGCGCCCAGATTGTGGGCGCATTATCCGTTGTACAACGTGATTGTGCCATGAAAAATCACACTTTGAGCAGTAATGATATCAAGGTAGCAATAGCGCGCGTTCTTTATGATTCAGGCACTTTCAACGCCACCGAACTGGTGAAAAAAGAAGCAATGGCGATAGACTTCGTTGAACGGATATTTAACACCATATCCGAAGACGCCTCTTTACACATCGCCGGAAAGAACTTGATCTCTAAATTGCAAATACCCACCTTAAAGCTGGCCTTGTTAGATTTTAGCTTCCTGCAGAATCCTGCCCATCCCGCCCGGAAGATGTTGAACCTGCTGGCTACCTGCTTAATTAATATCGTCGATAAAAAGGACCCCGTTTCTCTCAAACTTAGATCGATAGTCCACCATCTCCTCACCCATTTCGATACCGATGTCTCGGTTTTCGAACATGCTTTGTCGAATATAGAAAAGGTAGCGCCTAGAGCAAAGGAGCGGGCTGACACCGGCAATAAAAAGACACTGTCCACGGCCGATGACAATAGGCGGTCAGCGGCTAATGGCATGGTAAACCACACCATAAACTACCATCTTAAAAACAATAGTATTCACCGGCCGGCACAGAGGTTTATCGTTAACGGCTGGGCTCCCTATATGACGAAGGTTTATCTCGAAAAAGGCCTGAAAAACCAAGCCTGGCACCGATGCACCGGTTTGCTGACTGAACTGATTCACGCCTCGAAAATACCCGCGGCACAGCAAGACTCTGCTACCCCCTCGGCTTATACCGAGAAACTATTAAACGAGATCCAGCAAAAACTATCCGATAGCTTTTCAGCTCAATCCACCGAACTCATGGCATTTAATGAACTACGAGGCAAAGGCAATGCACCACGGAGCGGGAGGAAAGAAAGCAATGTCTTGAGCGTGGATGAACTCTGCGCAGGCGATCGAGTAACCACCAACGATACCGGCGCGAATACAACATCAACAAATAGCTTGCAAAAGCTACCTTCTTATCTAATACCCGGCACCTGGTTTGAGATCCATTCAGCCAAAGGGGAAGGCAAACGAATTCTGAAATTATCCTCCGTATTGAAAGAGACAAACCAGGTGCTGTTCACCAACCGCTCTAGAGATGAAAAACTAACCATTGACCTTACAACCTTCCTAGATGATCTCGAAAGGGGTCAGTCGAAACTCTTCGACGACAGCAATCTGTTTGATCGCGCGCTGAGCACCGTGATCAGCAACATCCAACAGGCCCACCAAAAGCACCACTCAATGTAATATACTCGTCACGACTAGCCTCCTAGAGAACAATCATGAGCGAGACACTATTTACAAAAATCATCAACCGCGAAATCCCCGCCGAAATCGTCTACGAAGACGATCAATGTCTGGCCTTCAAAGACATCAATCCTCAAGCACCATTACATGTATTGGTAATCCCTAAAAAATCCATCGCAAAACTTGCCCACGCTACACCAGAAGATCAAGCACTGCTTGGCCACTTATTATTAACAGCCAACGATGTGGCTAGAGACCAAGGTCATGCCGATGACTTTCGTCTGGTCATAAATAACGGCATCGAAGCAGGGCAATCCGTATTTCACCTGCATGTGCACATCCTGGCCGGTCGCAGCTTCAGCTGGCCCCCGGGTTAATCATATAACTTGTACAGGTCCGTCAACCTAATCAGAAATGTAGTCATTCCTCATACGCCAGCACGGGTGCCAACCAACGTTCCACCGCGGCCACATCCATGCCCTTGCGTCGGGCATAATCTTCGACTTGATCCTTTTGGATCTTCCCAATACCGAAATACCGTGCCTCGGGATGGGAAAAATACCATCCGCAAACCGATGCCGCCGGATACATGGCAAAGGTCTCGGTTATCCTGAGATCGATAGATTCACCCGGCTGCAACAAGGACCATAAGGTTTCCTTCTCGGTATGGTCAGGGCAGGCGGGATAACCGGGTGCGGGTCGAATACCGAGATATTTTTCTTTGATCAACTCATCGTTACCAAGCTGTTCATCAGTAGCATACCCCCAATAATCTTTGCGCACCTGCTGGTGCATCCGTTCGGCCAGGGCCTCGGCCAGCCGGTCTCCCAGGGCCTTGAGCATAATGGCGCTGTAGTCATCGTGTTGGGCCTCGAAACGCTCGATGTGTGGCTCCATGCCAATACCGGCGGTAACCGCAAACACGCCTAAATAGTCCGCCACAGCCGTCGACTTCGGCGCCACATAATCGGCTAAACAATAGTTGGGCTGGTTGCTGAGACGATGCATTTGCTGACGCAAATGATGCAAGGTCGCCAGTACCCGCCCCCTAGAATCATCCGTGTAAAGCTCGATATCATCCTCAGCTACGGTATTGGCAGGAAAAAAGCCAATCACGGCTCGTGCCGTAAGCCATTTCTCAGCAATGATTTTTTCCAGCATGCCTCGAGCATCATGATATAGCTCACGCGCCTCCTTCCCCACCACCTTGTCATCCAGAATTTTGGGGAACTTACCTGCCAACTCCCACGCCATGAAAAAGGGGGTCCAATCGATATGATCGACCAGCTCATCTAGGGGATAACAAGCGAAGGCCTGGATACTCAGGGACTGAGGCCTAGGCGGACAATAGGTCTGCCAATCGATTTGCTTCTTGTTGCTGCGCGCTTGTTCCAGAGCGGTATATTTACGCACCGAGGAACGGCTAGCGCGTTGTTGACGCAGCTTTTCGTATTCGACACTAATCGACTGGGAATACGCGAGCTTCAGCTGTGGGTTCAACAATTTGCTTACCACCCCCACGGCGCGCGAGGCATCGAGCACATGAACTACCGGCTGAGAATATGCAGGTTCGATCTTGATGGCGGTATGGAGCTTTGAGGTCGTCGCCCCACCAATCAGCAGGGGCAGCACCAAACCCTGACGCTGCGCCTCCGCGGCCACATGCACCATCTCCTCGAGTGAGGGGGTAATCAGCCCCGACAAGCCGATGATGTCGCAGTCCTTCTCCCTGGCGGTGGTCAGGATCTTCTCGGCCGGGACCATCACCCCGAGATCGATGACCTCATAGCCGTTGCACTGCAACACGACCCCGACGATATTTTTTCCGATGTCGTGCACATCGCCCTTGACCGTAGCCAGCAAGATTCGGCCATTGCTGGCAACCTCCCCGGACTGCTCCGCCTCGATAAAAGGCATCAGATAGGCCACCGCCTTCTTCATCACCCGTGCGCTTTTCACGACCTGGGGGAGAAACATCTTACCTGCCCCGAACAGGTCACCGACGACCCCCATGCCCCCCATCAACGATTCTTCAATGACATCCAATGACTGCTTGGCATTGCGCCGTGCCTGTTCGGTATCCTCATCGATATATTCGGTGATCCCTTTCACCAGGGCATGTTCGAGGCGTTTCTCCACCGGCCAACCACGCCACGCAAGGTCCTCCTTGGGTCGGGACCCGCTCGCCGCGCCCCCCCGGTATTGCTCAGCGATCTCCAGCAGTCGATCGGTACCCTCGGGGGTACGATTGAGCACCACATCTTCCACCCGGTCACGCAACTCCTCGGGGATATCATCATAGATCGCGAACTGACCGGCATTGACGATACCCATATCCATCCCCGCCTCGATAGCATGGTAGAGAAACACCGCATGGATGGCCTCGCGTACCGGGTTATTACCCCGGAACGAGAAAGAGACGTTGGATACTCCACCGGAGATTAGGGCATGTGGTAAGGTCTGTTTGATCCCGCGAGCGGCCTCGATGAAGTCCACCCCGTAATTATTATGCTCCTCCAGACCGGTGGCAACGGTAAACACATTGGGATCAAAGATGATGTCCTCGGGGGGGAAATGCAGTTTCTCGGTAAGGATTCGGTAGGCACGCGTACAGATCTCCAACTTACGATCGACGCTGCCCGCCTGCCCGCTTTCGTCGAAGGCCATCACGATCACCGCCGCCCCGTAACGGCGTATCAGCTGGGCCTGTTCGATAAATTTCGCCTCTCCTTCTTTTAATGAAATGGAGTTCACCACTCCTTTGCCCTGCAAACACTTGAGACCAGCCTCCAGAACCTCCCATTTGGAGGAATCCACCATCACCGGCACCCGCGCTATCGCAGGTTCGGTAGCCAACAGGTTTAGAAAACGCACCATCATCGCCTTGGAATCCAGCAGCGCCTCATCCATGTTGACATCGATGATCTGCGCGCCGGTTTGCACCTGTTGCTCGGCCACTCCCAGGGCGGTCTCGTATTGCTGTTCCTTAATCAGGCGTAAGAAACGCGCCGAACCGGCGACATTAGTACGCTCACCAGCATTGACAAACAGCGAATCCGGTAAAATATTGCAGGGCTCCAGCCCCGCCAGACGACAACCCACCGTTAGGGTCGGGATCTTGCGAGGAGGATGGATCTGCACGGCCTCGCGGATGGCCTCGATATGCTCAGGCGTGGTACCACAACAACCCCCAACGATATTTAAAAACCCGCTAGCAGCCCATTCACCGAGCTGCGCAGCCATGCGTTGCGGCGTCTCATCATATTCCCCCATCTCATTAGGAAGCCCAGCGTTGGGATGGGCAGAGACATGGGTATCGGCGAGACTCGATAATTCCTCGATGTGCTGACGCAGCTCCTTAGCCCCCAAGGCGCAATTGAGGCCGACACTAAGCGGCTGGGCATGGCGCACCGAGTTCCAGAAGGCCTCGGTGGTTTGACCACTGAGGGTACGCCCCGAGGCATCGGTGATGGTACCGGAAATCATCACCGGCAAACGTCTACCTAATTCACTGAAATAGGTCTCCACCGCGAATATGGCGGCCTTGGCATTGAGTGTGTCGAAAATAGTCTCGATCAGAATGATATCGGCACCGCCCTGGATCAACCCCCGAGTAGCCTCCATATAAGCCGCCACCAGTTCATCGAAGGTAACATTACGCGAGCCCGGGTCATTGACATCGGGTGAGAGGGAGGCCGTGCGATTGGTCGGCCCCAAAACCCCAGCGACGAACCGAGGCCTATCCGGGGTCTTAGCACTCGCCTCAAAGGCCGCCGCTCTGGCTAGCTTAGCCGCCTCGACATTGATCTCGAAGGCCAGCTCTTGCATATGATAATCCGCCATCGAGATCCGATTGGCATTAAAGGTATTGGTCTCGATCAGGTCCGCGCCTACGGCCAGATAGTCGGCATGAATATCGCGGATTAGCAGCGGCTGGGTAAGCACCAACAGGTCATTATTACCTTTAAGATCCAATTCCCAATCACTGAATCGCCGCCCCCGGTAGTCCTCCTCGACCAGTTTATGGGCCTGAATCATGGTGCCCATGGCACCATCCAGGATAAGTATACGTTCAGTAAGCTGCGCCTGAAGAAGAAGTGTTCTATCGGTCTTCATGTTTGAGAGTCTGGTAACCTAAACGACGGGAATTTCAGGGCTGGTGATTCTATCACGGGTCGATTATTGAGCAATGCCCTTGTCAAGGCCGTTCAAACATGGTGTCATGAAAAATGTTCTCAGCGACTCACAACCCATGTCCAAATCCCAACCCCTGCTCTTTTACATCACCCCTGAGCATCGCTGCAGTTACCTACCGGAAAAGGAATCCGTGAGTCTGTTCGCCGACCCCTACGGACACATGGACACCACGCTGTACGGCCGCTTTATCGATCGAGGATTTCGGCGCAGTGGCAATCACATCTATCGCCCCCACTGCCCCGACTGCAAAGCCTGTGTAGCGACCCGGGCGCCTGTTTTAGATTTCAAACCCAACCGCAGTCAGCGTAGAAACTGGCGCGGCAATCAAGACATCACAGTGATCGTGCGATCCTCGGAATACCGCGATGAACACTTTCAGCTCTATCGCTGCTATATCAACACCCGCCATGCCGGCGGTGAAATGGAGAATCCAACACCGCATAGCTATCGCAGTTTCCTCAGCTGTAGCTGGATAGAGACATTGTTTATTGAATTTCGAGTCGGCGACCAGCTGTTGGGTATCGCAGCTAGCGATGTACTGCCACAAGGACTGTCCGCCGTCTATACCTTCTTTGATCCGAACCAAAGTCAGCGGGGATTAGGTACCTATGCGGTCTCGTGGCAAATCGCTGAGGTGCAGCGCCGCGGTCTGGACTACGTGTATCTGGGCTATTGGATCAAAGCCAATCAGAAGATGAGTTATAAAAGTCGTTTTCGCCCTATCCATGGATATATCGATGGTCGCTGGTCTGATCTATCCACAATCCACCCATGATCAAAGGCATACCTCATTTTCCCTGCTTGTGGTCTACTACTAGTGGTCCAGATCAAAATAGCGCTCTAACAGATCGGGGTCATCGAAATGACGCCGACCGACAAAGGCCGTGGCGTGGTATCCCCACTGACGCATGGCTCCTGGCTCGGGTATGCCCATCGGCCATAACACCCAGCGTTCCGCCCGCTGGGTACCGGCTACGATGCCATCCGGGCCAAACAAACTCCGATGCCCTCCACCTGGCAGCGGCAAAGAACGCAGATTTCGATAATCCTCGAACCGATAAACGACCTCCTCGCCCGACGGTAATTGGGATGACAGATGTTCCAAGTAGTGGGTCGTGTGGGCGATCCGTAATACCATGCGCCGGCCTTGGCCCAGCTGCGGCGCCTTGGCGGGGACCAGCAAAGGCTCTTCGAAGACCTGGCTCTTGTCTTGGTAATGCAGCCTGGAAGACGGAAAATACATATGATAACAACCACAATTGTGGATCGTATCGAAGACCAGGGGCTCACCACTTTCGTCCAGGGTAACCCGCCAGGTAATGCCATCCAGATGACCACCCAGAATGTCAAAACGACCCGTCTTGGGTCGTGCCGGGAACCAGATTTGATAATTGAGCTGCACATAGACACGCTCACCCCAGCGGGTATGGGAGATATGGCGATAAACCCTCGGTAGACTGGTATCCAGTTGAGGGTATGGGTCCTTACCCCAATACAGCGATCCAATACGGTCGCTGTCGCTGACCACATCGACCTCCCAAACCGGGGCGAAAGTGGCGAACAGCCGTTCCTGATCATGTCGCTTGAGCAGGGGAATTCCGAGGGAATTGTTCGAACCTTCTCGAAGTATCCTGGCGATCTCCGGCTTGCTCAGCCTGCTCACCGTGGCTCCCGGCACATAGCTAAGCAGGCGCCCATGCACCGGCATCTCATCCACAGGGCCGGCAAAGACCTGATTTATCTCTGTGTGTAAACGATCTACGCCCATCAGTACGAACTGGGCCGTAATAGGGTAAAGCCCTAAGACACGTTTGAATGTCTGGTAGTCCGCCGCGACGGTGGCCCTTTCCATCAAAACTTCACGCCGCGCCGCGTCGGCCATGTCCTTAGTTCGCAGCAATGCCCCACATCGCCTTACCATCCCCGCAAGATCTTCCCTTGACTTATATAGCTGCGACAAATTGGCCAATTCTATGATCCGAGCCTGGTAGTCGAGTTCCAGAAGATGATCGACCCAAGCGCCAAACCCTCCCTTGTCGTGCCTGAACTCATTGCGATAAGATGCCAGAAAACGATTCACTCTCAGATAGGGAAAACTCTCTATCCTGGCCTGTTGCGCATCACCTACCCCCGCATGATCCACTTGTCGATCAAGATCAGAAAAAAACCGCAGACAACCCGCGACCTGATCGCTATCCTTATGGGCATCTAGGGTTCTCTCCCCGGTACGCGACGGCGTAGTGCCGCAGCCCTGCAATATCAGAAAAAAAGCGAACAACAGCATGCCTGCTGCATAGGGGGCTACAATGCCTCTGAGAAAACTCTTGTTCATGACTTCATGGCAATCAGTAGAATTCAAGTTTCTGTACCTACAATCAACTGTATATGCACCCATGGCGAATGAGTTTTCCGGTTATTCATCACGCCTTTTTTAAACCGTAGGATGCGACCACATCGTTCGCGGAGACTCACCACCTTTCTCGACAGATGCGCTTCGTTGCGCTCAGCACATCCTACAGGAGGTTTGGCTTGATGGCTGAAACCGATGATCAATTCCATACGTTTCTTAACCACCACGATGCCCCTATGCCCACTTTTACCCTGTACGCCACATCTGGATGCCACTTATGCGAACAGGCATGTGCACTGTTAAATGCTACCAAGCAAGACCTTGATTTTGTCGAAATCGATATCTGCACTGACGAAATATTACTGTCACGTTACGGGGAAAGCATCCCCGTATTACAGAATAACCAAACCGGAGAAGCGTTGTACTGGCCATTCGTAAAGAAACAAATCGAGCGCTTTATAGAATAGCTGTTTACCAAAGAAAGTATTGGACAGCTATACGTGGCAAGTAGTAGTTTAAGCTAGCTATGGCAAACGCAAAGCAAGATAAAAGAGGAGTGAGGCGTGTCGAAAAAGCATCCTATCATTGCCGTAACGGGCTCTTCGGGAGCCGGTACCATGCCTGTTAAGGTCGCCTTCAAGCACATTTTCTTCAGACACAAGCTAAATCCGGTGATCATAGACGGTGACAGCTTTCACCGATACGACCGCTACGAAATGCACGATACCGTAAGGTTGGCTGAAGCTGAAGGCAAGAACCTGAGCCACTTCGGGCCCGAGGCCAATCTTCTAGATCAGTTGGAGATGTTGTTCCGGCAATATAGTGAATCCGGCAGGGGAAGACGCCGCTTTTATCTGCATACCGAGAAACAGGCCAGTGATTATAATCAGCAACCAGGTACCTTTACCCCTTGGGAGGAGATCGACGCCGGTTCCGACCTGTTGTTTTACCAGGGGCTGCATGGTGGCATGGTCAATGCCGAGGTCGATATCGCACAATTTGCGGACCTATTGATTGGAGTCGCACCTATCGTCAATCTTGAATGGATTCAGAAAATTCACCGTGATACCGCCGAGCGGGGTTACGCACCAGAGGATGTGACCGATATTATTCTGCGGCGCATGCCCGACTATATGCGTCACATCACCCCTCAATTCTCGCGCACGGACATCAATTTCCAGCGCATCCCCACCGTGGACACATCGAACCCATTCACTGTCCGCGATGCCCCTACACTAGATGAGAGCCATATAATCATCAACTTCCACAATCCTGCTAAATTCGATCTGGACTTCCATTACCTCATGAGACTGATCCACGGCTCCTTTAGCTCCCGCCGCAATACTCTAGTCATACCGGGCGGCAAATTGGAACTCATCATGGAGATCCTGTTTACACCTATTGTCGAGGGCCTTGTCAAGGCAAACGCATAGGCCAATGAACAGCGCAACAATAACTGATAGCGGCACTTGATATAATCTATACTCCTTCCTCCTTAATCTCTATGTAGAAGGAGTAAGTTGTTATGGCTTTATTAGCCGGACGAGCAAGTTCTTTTTGGATTATTGGATGGATTACGCTGATACTGCCCTCACTATGTTGGGGAGAATGCAGTCACAAAGACGTTGAATTTTATTTAAGCAAAGGATTCACCACCGCCCAGATCACGGCACTTTGCACTGCGGCCCCGCCCTCCGAGACACACACTCCTGCCCCTACTTCCGAGCAAGCTGAAGACAGCTCACTGAGCGACACGACCCCAACCTCACCCCAAGCTGCAGTCGTAACACAAGACGACGGCCACGAGCTGCTCAAGACGGCCATCGAAGGCTACGATATCTCGCTCAGTGAGAGCGCACTACATTACACACGCAAACTATGCATTGAATATGGCGAGGAAGACCTGTTCGGCTTCACCCCAAAGGTCTGTGCAAATATAAGGTCTATGATTGGATTTAACGATCTAGATGTACAAAAGGCACACAGAAAATACTTGATCTATGGACCTAGACAAATCAAGGTCAAAGGCCACATCGAACATGAAATTGTCGGTGATCTCGAGCCAAAACACCCGGATGCTCGACAAGCTATCTTGAATAAGATCGATACTGGGGATGAAACAGACATTCCCATCCGAGAGGGCATTCCAATCGAACGGGTAGAAGCGACATTAAAAAAGCTGGTGATATGAATCTTGCCAAGAGGCCGGCGGGGAATCTCTCCGCCGGCCGTCTAAAAAAGCACAGTTAAGGAATGGCTCAACAATAACTCAGCCCTTTAACATCTCATCTTCAGCCCGTCTTTGAACGATCTTCAATCGTAAAAGCTCGAAATAGAACCACTATTCCTGCACTTTTACTCAATCAGATCGTCCAAATACAGACTAAATCTGAGCGTTAAATACCTAAGTTATTATTGAGCCATTCCTAAGTTATCCTAACTGCTACCAAGGCGGGATTAAAATTTATGCAAGGCACCAAGCGCCAGGACACTGGGCTTGGTATCGTTGTCGAGATCAGCAAGGCTGTACGTGAGATAGACACGAGTCTTGTCCGTAATATTGTAGAAGGGCCCTAGGGTAAACCCATTGCCTTCAGCAGGTCCGTCATCAACGTTGCCAAATGAAGCCACCAGGTCAGTCTTCCACGACTTCATCTTATAGGTACCGGTCAGATAGAGATAACCAGCCTCTACATCGGGTGTGATATCGACCTTTTCGTAGGAAAGTGCGGCGAGCCAGCTATCGGCCGTATAACCACCATAGATGCGCAAGGCATCGCCGTCTGCGGCCACACCAGGTAATGTCGCATTGTCTCCATTTGTTGCGAACGTTACCCCGGCCTTGATCCCGGCATTGTTGTACTCACCACCGAC